>CALBET010000801.1 GCA_937888665.1 uncultured Acidobacteriota bacterium | reverse complement strand
TACATGAGCACCCTGGATCGGTGCCTGTCGCGGGGCGTCCCGGGCTCGATGCTCCCGGCCGGCTACAACAACACCCACCGCATCGTGCAGACGCCTGACCACATCGTGCTTCAGCACGAGATGATTCACGACCTGCGCATCATTCCATTGTCCGACCACGCCCACATCGATGACCGGATCGGGCTGTGGATGGGTGACGCGCGTGCCCACTGGGAGGGCGAGGTCCTCGTGATCGAGACGCGCAACTTCCACAACCGCGGCTGGATCGCGACGAGTGGCGCAGGTCGGCGTTTGAAGGGCATCCTGACGAGCACGGCCATGCACGTGGTGGAGACCTACGAACGCGTGTCAGAGACCACAATCATGTGGACCGTCACCGTAGATGATCCGAATGTCTACACAGACCAATGGACGATCTCGACACCGCTCACGGCCGAGCCCGAGTACGTGATCTACGAGTACGCGTGCCACGAGGGAAACTACGCCATCCCGAATATTCTCGCGGGCGCGCGGATGGAAGAGGCGGTCACGGCACACGCCGCCACGAAAGGGTCGCGGTAGGGTCTCCCATCGTACGCGGGGACAAGCCAGCGTCGGTCGACGAGTCGCCAGGCACTCGACCGAAGGGTAGGTCTGGACCGGGGCGTGGCGCCGCCGCTCAACTCGATGCGGTGCTCGCTCGGACTGCGGCGGTCGACCTTCACGGACGCGCGATCTCGTAGAGGGCCGCGTCGGTGCCCTCGTACACGGCGTCGAGAGACGAGCGATACGGTGCGACTCCGGCCGCCCACGCGGACCGGTCAGGGGACCCGCGGAGGTCGAAGTGCACAAGCACGTAGCGGACGCCCAGCGCCTCCAGACGTGCGAACGCCTCGGGCGACGGGAACCCCGCGAGCACCGGCGCGTCGGCCACGAACTGATCTGGGAAGAAGTCGCCGTATCCGTTCACGGTCCGCTTCCAGTGCCGGGTCGACGTGAGCAGATAGGTGGTGTGCCACTCGAAGCCCGCCTCGGCGTCGTAGAACGGCAGTTCGAGGACCGGGCCGTCGGGTAGCTCTGCCAGGAGACGGTAGGCGGGCGACGGGGGGGGCGCCGGGTACCACTGGATGGGGAGCTCGGCCAACTCCGCGGTGACGAGCACCGCCGCGGTTGCGCCGATGATCTGCCGCCGGCGCGGGGCCCACCCGGAGAACACCGCTGCCAGACCAAGGGCGGAGAGCGCGGCCAACGCGAGCGGCAGCAGGACGGCGAACCGGGCGGGGGCCCGAATCAAGGACATCGCCGGGAGCGTCTGGTAGAGCACTGCGTAGAGGCCCGCCTGTGGGCCGAAAGACAGCCAGATCGCCAGCGCGGCGACGAGTGCGTAAAAGGCCGCGATCTCCTGGCGGGGTCGTGGTCCGCGGGTCGCAACCAGCCAGCCACCGACCGCCGCCCCGATCGTGACCAGGAACCCGGGAAAGAGCACCTCACGCCACCGCTCGAGCAGTGGCAGCATCCACCGATGGGTCCAGGCCGACGAGGCGAAGTACGCCCGCCAGTCGGCCGAGTAGGTGCGTGCCTCGTCGAGCGTGCGGGCGAAGCCGGTGTCACGCTGCAGATCGACATACGGCAGGAAGAACGGCAGGACGATCACGATGGCGGTGGCGGCGGCGCCAGCGCAGGTCACCCAGTAGGCGCGCTCGCGCCAGAGCCCGCGGGTGAGGCCGAAGAACAGGACGCCCACCCCGACGCTCAGTCCCGCGAAGATGCCGTAGTACCCGGTGGCCAGCGCCTGCCCCGCCAGAACCACGCCCAATGTGGCCGCGCGTCCGGCCGTGCGCTGGTCGACCAGTCGATGAAGGGCCAGCAACGACAGCGGCAGCCCGGCCATCAGTTGCAGCGAGATGTGCGGCACCCTGGCGAAGATGTACGGGCAGAAGGCGAAGGCGATCGCCGGGGCGATGGATGCACTCGGGCTGTTGGTCAGATAGCGGGCCAGCGCGTACATCCCGATGAACGACAGCATGAACGCGACCAGCAGCACGCTGTTGTGCGCCACGAATGCGCTACCGGTGGCGAGGTAGGCCGGCACGGCCAGCAGACCCGCGACGAGATTCGCCTCGGCGAAGACCAGGCTGTCGGGGTACGGGTGGAAGATGTTCGTCTGATAGAGACCGGTCGGGTTCGTGGTGAGGGCGTGCGCGACCCAGGCGACATTCCAGATGGCCCAGCGGCCGTCGGGGCTGTCGACCCGTCCCGCCTCGTCCAGATTCACGATGACCGGGTAGGTCATCAGGGCGGCAAGTGCGGCGCCCAGGGCCGTCACCGCGACCGCTTCACGCCAGCGTGTTGGCCGGCCCATCACTCAGGGCTCTGACGCGGGGTCAGGAGTTGGGTTGGCCGCGGCTGCGGGCACCGTGTGGGGCGTCGCGTCGGACGAGGTCGGGTCCTCGCCGACGTGCGCCTCGATCAGGAACCGCGGCCGGCGACGGGCCTCGTCCAGCGCGCGCCAGAGATACTCGCCCAGCACCGCCATCATCAGCATTTGGACCCCCCCGATCACGAGCAGCGCGACCATCAGCGACGCGTACCCTTCGGGCGGACCCTGTTCAAGGACAAACGCTTCCCAGATGATGCGGCCGGCGAGGAGGAAGCCGGCCAGCGCGACCAGGAAGCCAATCAGGCCCATGGCCCGGATCGGTCTCGTGGTGAACGACGTGACGCAGTCCAGCACGAGCTGCATCCGCTTTTCGAAATTAAACGCCGACTCGCCGTGCAGTCTGGCCTGCTTCGTGTACACGATGGTCTCCTGACGGAACCCCATCCAGGTGATGAGCGCCAGGACGTGCACGTTCGTCTCGCCGAACTGACAGAAGCCATCGATGGCCCGCCGGTCCAGGAGGAAGAAGTCGGCGCCGGTGGCCGGCATCTCCTTCATGCCCACGAAGTTCCTCACGAAGATGTAGAACAGCTTGGCGAAGAACAGGGTGCGCCGTTTCTCCCCAAGGCGTTTGCCCCTGACCGCCCAGACCACCTGCGCTCCCGCTTCCCACGGGACGAGCAGTGTTGGAATCACCTCCGGGGGGTCCTGCAGGTCGGCCGCCAGGACGACCGCGCACGCGCCGCGGGCGTGGTGGAGCCCGCAGGTGATCGCGGTGTGTGAGCTGTAGTTGCGGGCCAGACGCACGCCTCGCACCCGCGGGTCGCGCGCGGCCAACTCGGCGACGATTTCGAACGTCTCATCGGGTGAGTGATCGTCGATGATGATCCACTCCCAGCTCCGGCCCAGTTCGTCCATGACCGCTTTGATCCGGTCGTAGAGAACCGGGAGATTCTCCGACTCGCGGTAGGCGGGCGATACGAGGGAAATATCAGGTCTGGGCATCTGTAGACGGGGGGCCGCTACTTGCGAGCCACGGCCAGGAGGGTGACCCCGAGCGGGATCGGGACCGCGCCGAGGAGCCACGATTCGAGACCCATGTATCGGCGCAGCGCTTCGTTGAGCGACGCTCCAGGCACCGCCATTTCAGCGGCCTGGTGGCTGTGGCCGCCGGTGTCGGTCGCGGTGTCATCTCGGGATGATCCCATCTTGTCGCTGAGGGCCAGGAACAGGCACGCCGGGACCGCCAGCGCGTTGAAATACTGTCCGGTCTTGTAGCCGAGACCCGCCCGCTCGAAGAACTGTCGAAAATCGCGTATTTGATACCGGCGCTTGCCCATGTCCAGCCGGTCGTGGCGCCGCCACAGGATCTGGAAGGCGGGTTCGGTCAGCAGGAGGTGGCCGCCAGGTCGTAACAACCGCGCCGCCCCGTCGATGATCGCCTGGTCGTCAGTCATCCACTGGTGGTAGAGGACGTTGAAAAACGTGATGAGGTCGAACGAGGCCGGCGCGAACAGCGAGCCCAGCTGGTTGGCATCGCCCTGGACGAGCCACGCCGTCGGCGCTTTGCGGCGGGCGTGCGCCAACGAGTGTTCTGACCGGTCAAGACCGACCACCGAACCGTATCGCAGCAGGAATCGTGTCGTGCCCCCGGCCCCGCATCCGACGTCCAGAATTCTGGCATGGTCGCCAAGCGCCATGCGGTCGAGGTATCGGGCGGTCAGCGTCTGCCGCGACCGGTGCCACCAGTGGCGATCTTCCGTCTCCGCGAGCTGGTGGTACTGCTGAGGTTGCACAGGACACAGGGCCTAGCAGCCCGTGGTGAAAGTCACGCTGCATTCGACGGGCGCTGCATCCCGCC
>CALBET010000800.1 GCA_937888665.1 uncultured Acidobacteriota bacterium | reverse complement strand
TCGAGGACCAGGATTACCGGACTCTGACGACGACCCGTGGACCGCTGCCGCCGCTGAGGCGGCGAATTCTCTAAGGTATCACCGGAGTTCGTCTCTGACTCGCCTGAATACCGCGACACGCTCCTCGTCGTTGCCGCGGTAGGGCCGCCGGGTCGTCGAGTCATGGAAGGGTCACGCGCAGCACCCGGGCGCGCAGCACGACGCCGCAGGCTTCGTGGCCCGAATGAACGCGCTCGCAAACTTCCCTTCAACCTGGGCGGCTATCGGATCCACGTCGATGCCTTCGCCTGCCAAGAACCCTCTCGCATCCTCGACGTTGTAGATGCGGGTTGGCTCGATGTCGATGGCCTCGAAGCCCGCCGCCGCCAGCTTGCTTCGGTAGGTGCTCTCCTCAAGCGCGCCGGCAATACAGCCGACCCAGAGCAGCATGCTGTGGCGCACCTCGGTGGGGACGTCACCCCGCGTGACCACATCCGACACGGCGAAGCGACCGCCTGGTCTCAGCACCCGAAAGGCCTCGCGCAGGACGCGGTCCTTGTCGGCTGACAGGTTGATGACGCAGTTCGAAATGATGACATCAACGAAATTATCCGGCAGCGGAATGTGCTCGATCTCCCCCTTGAGGAACTCGACGTTCTCGGCTCCCGCCTTGCGCTGGCTCTCTCGCGCCAGGGCCAGCATTTCGTCGGTCATGTCGAGCCCAAAGACCTTGCCAGTCGGACCGACCCGGTGTGCCGACAGCAGCACGTCGATGCCACCGCCGGAGCCGAGGTCCAGCACGGTTTCGCCCGACTTCAGTTCGGCCAAGGCCGTGGGGTTGCCGCATCCGAGCGACGCCAGAACGGCCTCCTCGGGTAGCGCGCGGGTCTGTGTCGGGTCGTACAGATTGGAGGTGATCGGGTCGCAGCAGCCGTCCGTCGTCGCAGTTGCGCCGCAGCAGGAACTGCCACCGCGGCTGACGCGCAGCGCAGCCTGGCCGTACTTCTCCCTGACGATGTCCTTCACGGTCTTGGCACTCATAGGATGGCCTCCTTCAGCAACAGACGATCTTCTCGGGTTGAATGGCCTTGTTGCGGGTACAGCACTCCGCGTAGAGGAATCCGAGCAGCTCCTGCAGCGACTCGGTGTTCGCCAAATAGCGAAGGAAAGTCCCCTCTCGTCGAACGGTGACCAATGCCTCATTCTTCAGCTTGTCGAGGTGATGCGACAGGGTGGATGGAGCGATGTCCAGTGCCTGGCCGATCTCGTTGACAACCATTCCATCGGGATGGGCGGCGAGCAGCAGACGAACAATGCGCAGCCTCGACTCAGTGCCCAGGGCGGTGAACATGTCGGCGTAGCGATGGACGTGTCTGTCGACACCCTTGGTCATGATTCTGTAATGCTAGTAATATAGAACCATTAATGTCAAGGGGCAGGACGGGCGACCGAGTCGCGCCCCTGTCGGTTGGAATCGCCGTCGTCGCTGTAGGTCAGTCGCTCAGAACGCGATCGGTCCTGCAAAACGGCGTAGTGGCGACCGATGCCCGGGACGGCTCCCCCCGGACCGCCCATCCGGCGCGGTCGGTCTACACTTGGCGACTAGGCTGGAGTAATCTGGCACTCTTCTTCTAGCAGCCCGTAATGACATTACGAAATCTACAGGGCGCGACGACGGGCACGTCGACATCCCTAGCCGTTGGCCGTGCTTGTGATTCATAGATTACTGCGCAGCTGGGTGGCAGCTACGGCGACGACGGTGCCAGAGCGTAAGCGCCGCGGCCATAGGTGAAGATTACAGTTTGTTTTGTGACTGGATTGATCTGAATGTCGTACACGTTAACGGGCGGTAGTCCGTTTGCCAGACCCATACGCTGCCACGTCGCAGCGCCATCCACACTCCGCCACAGACCCGTGTCACTTCCCGCATACACAAGGTTGGGATTGACGGGATCCACGGCAGTCACATTAAACGGCTGATTCAACGGCGGGCTGACATTCACCCACGATGGCGAGAAGAACGCGTGGGTGGTCTTGAACACGTGGCCGGGCTTGCCAGGGGTGGCATCGTCAAAGCTCGAGAGCGCAGCGTATAGAATATCGGCATTCGTTGGATCAAACGCCAGCCAGTTCACAGGGCGGGGCGGGAGCGTCTTCCCTGGGTCGAGATCCGTCCAGGTCTGGCCCCCATCGCGCGTCAGGTAGACCTCTCCGGAGTAATTTCCGTACGCATACGTGCCACAGGACCCGTCGGGGAAAAACGCGATCGCCTGGATCGTGCCCCGCGAGTAGTGCTCGTTGGGATATGTGGACGGCGGCCCGTTCGGGGTCCACGTCGGCGTGACGGCGATGAAGAAGTCATTCGTGCGCCAGATGCGGTGCGCGCCGGTCAGGAACACGTTATCGTCGTCGGGGCATTTCCGGACTGGAGGGATGAAGGCCGCGCTGGTCTTGTCGATGCCGGCGTCGGCTTGCATCGCTGTTCGCGCCCCGTCCGTTGTGCGACAGATGTCCCCCCAGTTGCCAGAATACATCCAGTCGGTGTCGGGTTGACTTGCGGAGACGGCGATCTCCGCTTCTCCGCAATGACCCGTTGCGGTAAACACACGAAAATCCACCCAAGTATTGGTTTGCGTGCGAGCGGCGAATGGGAGATCCCGAAAATTTCCCAGCATGACGTCCGGATCGGTTGGATGCAAAGCGCCACCGGTAAACATGAGGGTAGGAAGTGCTTGGTTGTGGTTCTCCCCAAACGTACAACACTCGGTGGCAGTGGCGAAATCGATCGTGCTCCAGACCCCCCCATCATTGCCGACGATCAAGCGGTTGCCCGCCCAGGCCAGCGCGTGGAAATCCGAATGGATTCCCCGCTGCACTTGCGTCCACACGGGTGACGATCCGCAGGCGCTGCACCTCCAGATGAAGGAGCCGCCAGCGACCAGCCTGTTGGGATCACCCGGATCCACGGAGATCACATGTGTGTAGTAGCATTTCGACCCTCCGCAGTAGTCGATATTCTGTTCGTAGGATCCAGACCCTGTTGCCTCGGTGGGCACCTGAATCCATGTGGGCGCGGCGGACCAGGCGTTGTCCGTACGATACAGGCCCAGCAGGCCTCCTTCCATCGGTTTCGACATGCTGGCATAGAGCACGTTGGGGTTCGACGGGGCGATTGCAACCTCAATGCGTCCCATAGCGGGACTCAGGGATGTCGATACTCCCCAGGGTCCCGCGATAGGAACCCATGTCTCCCCGCCATCGGTGGACCGGTACAGCCCGTTTGGCACGCTGCCTACCGCGTCGTTATTTTCGCCGTTCGGACTGGGGCTCGTCTCTCCAATTGCCGCGTATTGATTAGTGAAATCGGAGGGATCAACTTCCAGCGCGGTGGCCCGGCCGGCGAGAGTTCGGACCCATGTTGCACCCCCGTCGCTCGATTTCAGGATCCCGAATGGAGGAGACCCGGGCGTTCCGTACCGGCCGCTCCGGCCGTTGCCGCCACGCGACACCGTCACCAGAACAACGTCAGGATTGGCCGGATGGACTTGAACCCGCCGCACGGCAGCCCGTGCGAGGCTCGCCTCGCCGAGCAGCGCCCAGGTCTTTCCGCCATCGGTGGACTTCAGCATCCCCACACCGGACATGGTGAAGTTTTGTGCTGTGGCCTCGCCGGTCGCGGCATAGACGATGTTCGGATTACTTGGAGCGAATGCCACAGCGCCCATGGCCAGCGTGGGTGCGGCGTCCGTCAGCGGCGCCCACGTATCCCCACCGTTTCGCGTTTCCCAGACACCGCCGTTCCCGACTCCAATCAACCAGTGCTTCGGGTCATTCGGATCCACGGCGATCGACGCGATTCGCCCGGAGTTTGGGTCTAGCGTCCCGCTTGGGTCATGACGCATGAAGGGGGAAGGCCCAACGCTCACCCATTGAACTTCCATCGTGGGAATGATCGGCGGCCCCGTGGGTGGAGGAATCGTCAGCGCTCTGGACGCAGGGGCTTGCTGCGCATGCGAAGTCGAGAGCGCAAGTGCCAGAA
>CALBET010000799.1 GCA_937888665.1 uncultured Acidobacteriota bacterium | reverse complement strand
CGCCTTCGTCGACCGCAGCAGAGCCGGCGTAGCGGCCCGGATTAAGGCTCCAACCCTGCGCCTCGATCTCGGCGCGAGTCGCGACCTTGCACAGCCCAGCAACGTCGACATACATGCCGTCGGGGAAGTGCTGCCCGATCAGCGTTTCGCTGCCTGCGACCTTCTCGACGTCCTCGCCTCGATAAAGGCGCACGATGTTGGCGAGGAACTCGATCTGTTTCGGCTTGAAGTCGCGGTGCGCACGGTCGATTTGGTTATAGATCTGTCGGGCGTCAACGAACAGGACCGTGCCTTCGCGGGCGGTGCCCTTCTTGGCCTTGTCGAAAAACCACAGCGTTACCGGCAAGGTCACCGTGTAGAAGAAATTAGTGCTGATCGCGACCATCACGTCGACGGCCCCCGACTCAACGAGCTGCTTGCGGATCTCCTTCTCGGAATGCCCGGCGTCACCCGCCGAGTTGGCCATGACGAAGCCGGCGCGTCCGCTGGGCTTGAGCGCCGAATAGAACTCCTGGATCCACAAGTAATTCGCGTTGTCGTTGCGGGGCAATCCAAACGGGAATCGCTTGTCCCCGGCGAGCTGTTCCTTCTTGACCCTGTCCACGTTGAACGGCGGATTGGCCATCACATAGTCGAATGCGCCGAGCGCGTCGTGTGGGTCTTCGTAGTAGCTGTTTGCCTGACGGATATCACCGGAGAGGCCGTGCAATGCGAGATTCATCTTCGCAAGCGGGACCGTGTCGTCGGTCTTCTCCGCACCGTAGATCGAGAGCCTGTCAGTGGCTGACTCATGATGACGCTCAACGAACTTCGCGCATTGGACGAACATGCCGCCCGAACCGCACGCCGGATCGAAAACCCGGCCCTGGAAAGGCTCCAAGAT
This sequence comes from uncultured Acidobacteriota bacterium, assembly GCA_937888665.1. GTDB lineage: Bacteria > Acidobacteriota > Vicinamibacteria > Vicinamibacterales > UBA8438 > UBA8438. The sequence continues at coordinate 3,135 of CALBET010000799.1, read as the reverse complement.
CTCGACGATCAACCGCACGATCGAGTAGGGGGTGAAGTATTCACCGCCGCCCTTGCCTTCCTGGGCGGCGAAATGCGAGAGGAAATCTTCGTAGATGAAACCAAACGCGTCGCCTTCAAGCTGGGTAGGCAGCGGCGCGAACATCCGCAGCAACTCGATCAGTGTCGAGCGCTCCAGCTTCTGATAGCCGCGCGGCAGGATGTCCTTGAGCTCCGGATTAGCGGCCTCGACGGCCTTGATGGCCCCATCGACTGCTTTGCCGACGTCGTCACCCTCGGGCAGGTCGACGAGGTGGGACAGCCTCGACTCGTCGGGAACGTACAACACCGACTTCGCTTTGTAGTCGGCGATCGTTGCCGGGTTGCGCTTGGTGGCCTTGGCCTCGACCTCGCCGCGCACGGCCTCGAAACGATTCTCGGCGTATGCGAGGAACACCAAGCCAAGCACCGGGTCGCGGTACTGGCCCGGGGTCAACTTGGAGTTTGCCCGCAGCTCGTCCGCGGCCGACCACAGGGTGGCACGCACTTTAGCCAGATCGGCAGTCTTCACCGGCTGAGACTATCGCCCGAGAACAGCCACAGCGCTCGACCTTGACCAAGGCCCCCCTTGTCGCTAAAGCCCTCCACCTCATAGGACGCTGTCATCGGTTGCTCCGTTCGTTTTGGGTGATGCCGACTGAGCCGGATCCGGCTGCGTCGGCGAGGGCCTGGTGTAGTGCGGCGGCGGCGCCGGCAACGTGGTGTGCTGCGGCCATGATGTGGTGCGTTGTCTGGGCGTAGTGGGCGAATTGACGTTGCTGGTCGGGGCGGATCGCCGGGAAGGCCAGGTCGAGTGCACGCACGGTGGGTATGGCAGTTCCGCTGACCTGGATGGCGTTGCGGCCGGTGGCCACGGTCAGGGCCAGGTAGTGGGGATCCAGCTTGTCGGGTTCACAGCGCAGAACGGTGATCGCGGGTGAGTGGACGAGTCCTGCGGCGGTGCAGACGGTGGCGCGTATCTGGCGCTCGGGTGTGGCCCACACCAGGACGTCCCCGCGCCGCACGGTGTGGTGGGTGAACGGGTTCTGGCTGTCTGTGTTCTCGGCATCGGCCACCTCGCCGCCGCGCCACATTGTTTCGGCGTCGGCGATGCGCAGCCTGGGCAGCTCAGCGGCCTCGTCGGCATTCTCAAGCGTTGACTTGCGGTCTCGGGGTCCGGCGGTGCGACGGATGAGGGTGAGCCATTCCTCGTCGCGAGCGGTACGGACGGTCATCATGTCGACTCGATCGGCCGACAGCGCCCAGTCGGGCAATTCCTCAGCCACCAGTTCCTGTCGGGCACGGGTGAGGGTGAGCGAGGCGTCGTTGACCGCGGCGATGAGGTCGGGGGCGGAGGTGGGTGTGGCCGCTCGGGCGGTCCAGTACAGCGGGTCGAGGTTGACGGTGGCGCCCAGAACTTTCAGCGGGGTCACCACCGCATAGCGGGAATCCTCGGGCAGTGCCTGCGGTTCGGGGATGTCGAGCCAGTTGCCCAGCACGTGGCCGAGCTGGGTGTAAACGCCGTCCTCGGAGGGGTCGGCGGTCGAGAAGTCGGCGAAGAGGATGTCAGCGCTGGCCGGCCGCCGGTTGGAGAGCACCCACAGGTCAGACAGGGTCTTGGTGGCCAGGTGGGCGTGGGGCGGCAAGGTGATGACGGCGGCGAGGAGTCCCTGTTGGATCAGTGCCCGGCGGACCTGATCGGCTCGGTCGGTGTTCACCAGGTTGTGGAGCAGGACGAGGAAGGCTTCCCCCTCGGGAGCCATGGCCTGGGCGGCGAGTTGGGGCCATGCCGTGTCAGCGGTTCCGCGGACGGCCCCAAAGGGAAGCTGGCGCAGCCGGTCGTTGCCGGGATCGACGTGGCGGCCCATCGGCGGAATGCTGACCACCGCGTCGAAGGTTCGCCCGGCCAGGGTGTCATGTTCGAGGATGTCGGCGTGTTCGATCGCGCTGTGGGGGCGCCGCGCGAACCTGGCCTCGGCGATGAAGGCACCTTGGCGGGTGGGTTCCATGCCCACTACCGCCGACTTGGGATGGCTGTTCGCCATGGCAGACAGCAATGCCCCTGTGCCGCAGGCGAAATCGAGCACCGATTCCGCCTCCTCATGCACGATCTGTCCGATCAGCGCGTAGAGGTTCTCTTCGGCCTGGTCGGCCCGCTTGGTGCGCCGCCAGCGGTTGAGGTTGTCGTAGTCGGCGATGGCGGCGGCGAGGAATTCGGTGTTGTCCTCTGCTCCGGTCTCGGAGTCGAGGAACGCGCGGATCGCCTCGGCCTGGGCCTCGGTGGCGTGGATGGCCACCCCGGGTCCGGCGGCGCTGATGGCCACCGGGTAGCGGGGGTCCCCGCTGTCGCGGAAAGTGATCGTCTCGCCGGTGGCAGCGGCGATGAGGATGGCCAGCGGGTCGGCGTCCTGGTCGGTGTCGGTCTGGTTGACGGTGTAGCGCCAGGTGCGGACGAGCTCGGTGCCGCGGTCGGTCTCCTGCACCGCCTCGGGGTAGCGCTGGGCCAGCCAGGCCCGGACCGCCTCGGGGTCGAACTGAGGACGCCCGGCGGGTGAATCCGCCAGGGACTCGGGGAACGGGGTCGCGCTATCGCCGCGGTAGCGGCGCTGCCAGTTGCTCACCGTGCTGCGCTCCACCCCCGCCAGCTCAGCGATGTCGGTGACGGTCATCCGTGCGGTCGGCCCGGCCATCAGGCGCTCCAGCCGGTGTCGGCGTCGGTCACGCCGAAGTCGAGCTCTGCGTATCCGGTCGCGGCGAGCTTCAGCACCGCCGAGCAGTGACCCCGCGGGGCGATCACCCCGGACGGCAGGCCTTGGCCGGCCAGGGCGGCGATTGCCTCGGCGAACCCGCCGTCCCCGGTCGCCACGATGCAGGAATCGAATCGCCCGGCCAGGTTTTCGGTGGCCATGACCTCCTGCAGGGCCAGATCGGCGCCGTTGGGTCCGGAACGCACCACCCGCCGAGCGTCGGGCCAGCCGTAGCCGGCGGCCAGCTGGTTGTGGTGGCTCACGCCCAGGATGACGTGATCACCGTGGGCCACCATCCCGGTGCCCAGGTAGACGTCCCGGAGCCAGCGGGCGTGCGATTCCGTCACGTGACTGCTGCCGGCCAGATTTAG
>CALBET010000798.1 GCA_937888665.1 uncultured Acidobacteriota bacterium | reverse complement strand
TAGGTCTCAGGTTCGGGTTTCACCAACTGCGAGCGACTTCTGACCCCCGTTCACAACCGCTAGACCGTAGCCCTCGGGCAGCAGGTAGGCGCCGCTTCCGGGAGATCCGGCGCCCAGCCACCGGGCCTCGATGAGGTGGACGTCATGAGAGGGATGATGAAAGACGTACGTGGAGGGTGCCGGCGACCTGCCCTTAGCGGGGCCCGGTGGTTCCTGTGCCGCTGCCTGTCGCTGCGGCGGTGATCAGTGGCAGGGTGACGACGAACGCGGCGCCCCCGAGTTGGGCGGTTTGCAGTACGAGTGTGCCGCCAGCGCGCTCGACCAAGGTGCGGGCGGAGGTGAGTCCGAGGCCTGTCCCGCCATCGCTTTCGCGCATCGTGAAGAATGGCTCGAAGATCTGACGCTGCACCGCGGCGGGAACCCCCGGCCCGTCGTCCTCGATGCGGATCTGCAAGCTGGCGTCCGCGACAATGAGCGTCGTGGAGATCTGCCCCTTCCCATCGAGCGCGTTGATCGCGTTCTGGACGAGGTTCATGACGATCTGTAGGCACTGCGACTCGGAGAGCGGCACCCTGTCGCCGGTCGGCTCACCGACGGGCGGTCGTTCGAAATGCAGCAAGATGGCCGGGGGGACGAGCCGCGGCACCGCGACGGCGATTGCGTCGAGGACGGCGTAGAGGAGACTCGAGCGCTCGGAGTGCATCTGGGTGCGGCTGAAGGCGACGAGGTCCTGGGTGAGATCGCGGGCTTGCCGACATCCCTGTTCGAGGATGTCGATCGACTCAGTCATCTCGGAGTCTTCCTCGGGGGCCGCCTCTCGGATGCTGGCGGCCGCCATGAACATCACGGCGAGGAAATTATTGAAGTCATGCGCGATGGTTCCCGCCATCTGTCCGAGTGCCTCGAGGCGCTGGGCCTGTTCCAGCTCTGCTTGCAGGCGCCGCTGTTTGGCGTGAGCGTCGATGAGCTCGGTGAGATCGACCCCGATGATCAGGGCTTGATGCACGAGCGAGTGGCGGTCTTGAAGCGGCTGGAGCGTAAGCTGGAAGTGACGGCCTCGGCCAGCGGAGTCGGTGCCATCGGTCCGGAGCGCCTGCTCGCTGCCGGTCTCGAACATTTGGGTCAGCCGGTCGTGGAAGGCACCTGTGAGCTGCGGAAGGCTTGCGCGGGAGACGACCTCGACGCGCTCGCGGACGAGGGCGTCGAAGGCCGCGTTGCGGAACACCAGGCGACCCGACCGGTCGACGACGAAGAACACCGTCGGGGTTTGATCGAGCAGATCCGTGAGAAAGCGATTGCTGCGCTGTCGCTCTCCCGCGCGGCGCCGCTCTGCCGTCCGATCGACGAAGGTGAGGACGAAGCCGGTGTGGTCACTGGGGCTCACGCCAATTCGTAGATCTCGGTCGCCGATGTCGGCATCCCGCATAGTCGTCGTGTCGAACCACAGTGCGAAACCCGAGCGCCGTACGCGCTCGAGGAGACGGGTCCACGGGGCGTGCTCCCGATTGGGGATCAGGGCTTCAATTCTCTGCGGTTCTGCTCCGAGCAGTCGCCGGGCTTGGGAGTTGAGGGGCCGTACGACCCCGTCCTCGAGTTGTGCCATGGGCGCCAGGACTGTTTCCCAGTTCATGGGTGGGCTCCGAGGGTGTGCGCTCGCCGGGCGAGCAGCGGCTGGGCCTGGACCCGTGTCCAGCGCTCGGGCATGGGCTCACTGGTTGACACGCCGAGCGCTTCGAGGTGCAGCTCGACCCAGGCCACGACTGCGGATGCGACACCGTGGGGGCATGCGCGCAGCTCGGAACGAAAGAAGGCGCGCAGGTGGTCGAGCAGACTCGACAGGGTCGCGATGTCGCGCCTTGCGAGGGCTGCCGGCGCCGCACCCAGCGCGAAGTACAGGTAATTGTGGGAGATCACGGCGCTGGCTAGCAGGTCGGTGCCCCGCGCGAGCCACTCTTCGACGCGCGCGTCTGTCGTGGCGACACCATCTGCACACGCCAGCGACAGGGCCGCGCCGTAACACACGCCGCCATACAGGCGTTCTCCACCGGTCTTGAGGTGCTCGAGGGCGAGCACGACGTCTCGGGCCGCCGATGTCCGATCCTCCCCGGCAAGCCGGATGTGTGCGGTGAAGGCGCGGGTCATTCCCATCAGCACCGCGGAGCCCAGCCACTCAGCCCGCTCGATTCCCCCTTGGCAGGAATCCAGAGCGTCCTGTGCGTGGTCACCCCAGAAGCAGGGCAGTGCGACATTGAGCTCGGAGAGCAAGGTGGCCCGGGTATCGCCCACCTGACAAGCCTGCTCCCAGCAGGTCCGGGCCAGCTCAGCGCCGAGGCGCCAGTCCCCCGTGTAGGTTGTGGCGATTCCGAGCATGTGCAGCGTGCTCACCTCGATGCGCCCAAAGCCGCGACTTCGGGCGAGATCGACACAACGCTGCATGGCGTCGGCGGCTTCGGTGTACCGGCCCTGGGCGTAGAGCGCGTCTCCCATTCCGCTCAATGCCTGCGCGTAGACACGGTGTCCGGTCCATCCCTCGCCGGCCTCGCCGCTATCGGTCGCCGCTTCGACGGCCTCCAGCGTGGTGAGTGCCGACGCGTGGAAGCGTCCACACAGGTCGAGTCGCCCACGCGAGAACGCGATCGAACCGCGAAGGTAGTCGAGGCGAGCGCTCGCGACCGGCATTGCGGCGCGGGCCCGCTCGCCATCGAGTTGGCGTGAGAGGGTGGAGATTGTTCGCTCCGCTTCGTCGAGTTGGCCAAGGACCCGGTGCGCAGAGAGTGCGCCGAGCCGCGCGCGTTGGATGGAGAGTGCGTCCTCGGCGACCTGGGCTCTGGCAAGGGCCTTTAGCGCAGCCTCGAAGCACCGCAGACTGCGTTGGCCTTCGCCCTGCTCCTCGTGAATCTCGCCCTGAGCCGTCCACACCTGTGCGCACTGCGGGTCATCGGAGGCGACCGCCTCGGCCCGACCCAGTGCCGAGAGCGCCTGGAACCACCGGAACGCCTCTCGGTGGTCTCTGGCGACCTCGACGAAGGACTCGAATGCGCGAGGGTCTCCTGCGCTCGCCCAGTGTTCAGCGCGGACCAGCAGGTCGGTGGTGGCGTCGGCGAGCTCGAGGTGGATCTGACGCCGCTGTGCATCGGCGAGCGATGAACGGATCGCATCTCGGATCAGCGCGTGTTGAAACCGGTGGCCGGACTCCGGTCGCACCACGAGTCCGGCGTCCTCGAGTCGAGCGAGCGCGTCGGGGGTAGCCCCGGAGATGTCGAGGGCGAGGTCGGCGTCGAAGTAGAAGCCGATGCTCGCGGCGACATCGAGGAGCGCCCGGGGGGCTGGCTGCAGGTCGTTGATTCGCTGCGCGAGCAAGGACGCAAGGGTCAGAGGCGCCGCGGCGTCCTGTACGCTTCCCACAGCGTGATGGAGGTACTGCGTGAGGTAGAGTGGGTTGCCGCCCGCCTGGAGCAGGCAACGGTCGAGCTCCGCGTCGTCGAGGAACTCCTCGGAGTGAACTTGCCACGGGTTCCGCCGGTCCCGCGCGAGCCGCGTCGCGAGTGAACGCGCGTCCTGAGACGAGAGCGGCCCGAGCTGGATGGCGGCCAGCGACTTGCCGAGCGCAGGGTGTGTTTTTCGTGGGTCGATGGATGGCCGGCTGGTCGCGACCAGAACGAAAGGGGTGTCTCGCGTCGCCTTGGCGATCTCGGCCACGCAGAAGAGGACGGCGTCTGATGCCCAGTGGAGGTCCTCGATGACAAGCAGCGCGGGTGCGCGACGTGCGGCGTTGCGGACGCACTGGGCGATGACCTCGGCGCGTGCCGCTTCTAGCTGCTGGGGCCCAAAGCGGGACAGGATGCTTCGCCCCTCTTCTTCGAGTGGTAGGTCGAGCAGGTCGAGGAGCACAGGTAAGGCGTCGAGCCGTTCGATGGCCGCACTTGCAGCGATGACCTTCAAGTGGAGGTCGGGCTTGTCGGCCTCCAGCGCGAACAGCGACAGCAGGAGTCGGGGCAACGGGCCCTGACGTCGCAGCGTCGCGTAGTCCACGCAGTGGGTTCGGATGCACTGCAGACCCAGCACTGCGGCCTCGGACGTGACCTCTGCGACCAGGGTGGACTTGCCCATGCCGGCTGGGGCCAACAGCATTGGGTGTCGGGCGGTCGTGGCACCGCGGGCGGCAGCTTCGAGGTACCGCAGCAGCTGTGCGCGCTCGGCCTGGCGGCCTACGACGGTGGGCACCACATGGGTGCGGGTCGTGGACATCCGGGCAAAGCTGGACGCGACGAGCGACACGTCGCCGTGGTTGGGGTCTGTGAGCTCGAATCGATCACGCCAGTTCCAGCCATCGTGCTGCTCACCGCCGAGATCCTCGAACGCGGAGCGGGTCCACAGCAGCTCGGCGGGGAGTGCACAGGCGACCCACGATCGACGCGTCGCGACGGCCAGACCTGGGCTTGACAACAGCCCGCAGCAGTTCAGTCCCGCCGCCTGAGCAGCGGAAACCAGAGGCAACCAGATGGACGCGATCTCTTCGAATGCCTCGGGCTTGTGACTGCGGGGGTGCAGTTGGAACCTGGCGAAACAGACATTAGCGTCGCACTTTATATACGATTTTCGACCAAGCGATTCGATGGCCTGACGCCACTCCTCTAGCGCGGTTTCCGTGACATCATTAGCCGCGGTGCACCGCACGGTGAGGTTGTACGCAATGTCGCGCGGCGCGTCCCCGACACGAGGCGGCGCGTCGTCGGCCCCTTGGGTTCGGGGGTTAGCCACTCGTTTGGCAGCCATAAAGACCTTCGCCGGGGAGGGCGTTGAGGTATGTAAAGACATGATGGGAGGCGATGATATGTGGCTCCGGAGGGATCGCCCCAACGGTGATGCGGGGCTCGGTTAGCGAATAAGAAACACTAGTGCATCTCCCTAGGGTGCGGATCCATTTCTACGACGGCGTAGTGACG
>CALBET010000797.1 GCA_937888665.1 uncultured Acidobacteriota bacterium | reverse complement strand
GGGGAGGGTGTGCTCGGGCGGGCGGTCGAGCGCGGCGTGCTGGAGGTGGGCGTCCACGACCTGCGCGACTACACGTCCGACCGGCACCGCACGGTGGATGACCTGCCCTATGGTGGCGGGCCGGGCATGGTGCTCAAGCCTGAGCCGTTCATCCGGGCGAGCGAGGCGATCCGGCGGCAACACGGGGAGCCGGACGCGGTGGTGCTGCTGTCACCGCAGGGGCGGCCGTTCAGTCAGGTTGAGGCGGTCAGGCTCAGCCAGTTGCACCACGTGGTGCTGCTGTGCGGTCGGTACGAAGGGATCGACGAGCGCGTGCGGCGGCAGCTGGTGACTGAGGAAATTTCGATCGGCGACTATGTGTTGAGCGGTGGGGAATTGCCGGCCGCGGTGGTGGTGGAGGCGGTGGCCCGCTTCGTGCCCGGGGTCGTCGGGGACGCCGACTCGGTGCGCGACGATTCGTTCGCGAGAGGGCTGCTCGACTATCCGGACTATACGAGGCCCGCGTCGCTGGACGGGGATGATGTGCCGGAGGTGCTGCTGTCTGGGCACCACGGTGAAATTCGTACCTGGAGAAAACGCGAGGCGGTGCGTCGGACACGCGAGCGCCGACCTGACCTGCTTGAACATGCGGCCCTCGACGAGGAGGAGCGCGCGTTGTTGCAAGACTTGGAGAACGAGTGAGTTCGTGTCTGATACGGGAGCGACACAGGTGACCGAAGTGACAACCATGAGTGCGATTCAAACCATAGAGCAGACTCAGCTGCAGGAACGTCCCGACATCCGGCCGGGGCTGACGGTGCGCGTCCACGCGAAGATTCGTGAAGGTGAGAAAGAACGGATCCAGGTCTTCGAAGGCGTCGTGATCGGGCTCAAGCACGCGGGCGCCCGGAGTACGATCACCGTTCGGAAGGTGTCGTTCGGCCAGGGTGTGGAGCGGATTTTCCCGTTGCATTCACCGTCGATCGCCAAGATCGAGATCGGTCGTGCGGCGCGGGTGCGGCGCGCCAAACTGTATTTCCTCCGCAAGCTGCGCGGGCGGGCGGCCAGGCTCCGCGAGAAGCGTCGTCCGACCGCGGTGTGAGCGCCGGGGCTCGCTCGTCACGGTCGAGCCGAAGGTCGGCGCGCCGGACGCTCGAGAACGAGTTGCGTCGGCTTGGATTCGCCCGGGTCGCTGGTGTCGACGAGGTCGGCCGCGGGTCTCTGGCCGGTCCGGTCGTGGCGGCGGCGGTCGTGCTTCCACCACGAGATCGTCTCGTGGGCCTGCGCGATTCGAAACTCCTGAGCGCAGTCGCGCGCGACCGGCTCTACGATGAGATTCTCGGGGCCTGCCTGTCCTGGTCGATAGGTGTTGGCGAGACGGAGGCGATCAATCGCCTGAACATTCATCACGCCTCGCTCGCGGCGATGCGAGCCGCGGTCACCGGGTTGTCGCCCCTACCGGATTTCGTCTTGGTTGACGCCTTCCGCATTCCCCAGCTGTTCATCCCTCAGCGCGGTATTGTCGGCGGCGATCGTCGATGTGCCGGCATCGCGGCCGCATCCATTGTGGCGAAGGTGTTCCGTGACCGTCTCATGATCGACCTGCATCAGGTGGATCCCCGTTACGGGTTCGATCGGCACAAGGGATACGGCACCGCGGAGCACCTGGCCGCGTTGGCCAGGCATGGCTACTCACCGGCACACCGGCGCTCGTTTCGGCCCTCGTGCTTGTTTGATACCATCGGCTGACTCGTGGCGGTGATCATGGAGACGCGAACGTGGCGGACGAGCAACAGGAGAACGTGGCGGCCTCTGACTCCGCGCGATACCGTTTTCCGGCCGCGGCGCTCCTGGCGCGGATCTATCTAGACGAGGGCAATGTCGCCGATGCGATCGAGTGGTTCGAACGCGCGGCTGCGGTGACGGCGCCGACGCCGGACGAGGGATGGGCGCTGCTCTATCATCTGGGGACAACGCTCGACACGAGGGACGAGCCGGCTCGCGCGCTCGCGGTGTTCCTGGAGTTACAGGGGACAGCCGGTGCCTATCGGGACGTCGGGCAGCGTGTTGCCCGGTTGACCACGACTTTGCGAGGAGAGTGAGATTCATCGCCTGGGCCGGACGCTGCTGATCGTCTACTTGCTTGAGACAGGTGTGGTGCTGTTGATTGCGCCGTGGTCCATCTTCTGGGAGCGGAACCTGCTGGTGGACACGTTGCCACTGCTGGGCGGGGTCGTGCAGCTGGCGGTCGTACGGGGTGCCGTGTCCGGGGTCGGGGCGGTGAACCTGGGCGCCGGAGCCTGGGAATTGTTGGCGTGGTTGCGTGCGGGGGTGCGGGGGTTGAGGTTGCATGGGACGGGGGCCGCACGCCCCGAACGGGTCGCGTCCGTGTCGGCACTGAGCGAGGACACCCGGTCGTGCACCGAGGACCGCTGAGTCGTCGCCCGATTCTGTCGCTCGTCACGAATCGCGGCCGCCTCGTCGCGTCGACCCCCAGCGTGACGGGACTGCTCGACCTCGTGGCGGCTGCCGTGGCGGCCGGCGTGGATCTCATTCAGGTCAGAGAGCCGGATCTGGCGGACGCGGATCTCTTCGCCCTGGTTCGTCGCTGCGTGGGGCTCGCCGACGGGTCAACCACGGCCGTGCTGGTCAATGACAGGCTGGACATCGCGCTGGCGGCTGGCGCGGCGGGGGTCCATCTGCGCGGAGGGTCGGTGCCGGCCCCGACGTTGCGGCCACATACCCCACCCGGGTTTCTCCTGGGTCGGTCGGTGCATGGGGCGACCGAGGCGGCGGCAGTCGACTCGGCCGGCGGGGTGGACTACCTGACGTTCGGCACCGTGTACCGATCACGGTCGAAACCTGGCCTCGCGCCTCAGGGGGTTGATTCGCTTGCGGCGGCGGTTCGGGCGGTCGGGGTGCCCATGCTAGCGATCGGCGGCGTAACGGTCGATAACACCGTGGAAGTGTTTCGCGCGGGGGCGGCCGGCGTAGCCGCTATCGATCTCTTCGGCGAGTCTGCTCCCGAAGGCGGTACTGATGGGCTCCGGCGCGTCGTCGGCGCGATCCGCCAGTCATATGCGAGAAGCCATGTCCACCGAGAGTGACGAGAAACCCAGGTCGGCCGGTAGCGTCGGCGCGCGTCTCCGAGCGGCCCGAGAGGGGCGCCAGGCCACGCTTCGCGAGATTGCCGCCACCACGAAGATCTCGGTGAGCGCGTTGGAGGCGCTGGAGCAGACCGACGTCTCGAGCTTGCCGGGTGGAATCTTCACACGGGCCTTCGTACGGTCGTATGCCACGGAGGTGGGGCTGGATCCCGAGGAAACGATGCGGGAGTTCATGGTCGAGGTGGACGAGGCGCTGGCCGCCGAGTCGGCGCCGGCCGACGCCCACTCGCAGGAGCACGATCTGTTTCAGAGCCAGCAACGCATGGCCGGGACAGTGCTGAAGCTGATTCTCGTCGGGTTGCCGGTGGCCCTGCTCTTGTTTTTCGTCACCCGGGACGTCGGCGTGCCGGAGGACGCGGCCGAGCCGCCGGCTGTGGTCGTTGACACGTCGGCCCAGCCGTCACGTGCCGCGCCCCCGATACGTCCAGCGCCGGCCCCGCCGCCACGGGCCGCGCCGCCAATACGTCCAGCGCCGGCCCCGCCAGCGCTCGCGACTGATGCCCCGCTCGCGCTGGTCTTGAGTCCGCGCGACGAGTGCTGGGTGTCATTGACGATTGATGGCGACGTGGTGTTTTCACGCGTCATGCGCGCGGGCGAGAGCGCCTCCTACCAGGCCGAGAAGGAGATCATCCTCAACATCGGTGACGCGGGCGCCTTCGGATTTGCGATCAACGATCGCGATGGCCGCAGCCTTGGCGATTTCGGAGAGGTGGTGACCGCCACCATTACCCCCCAGAACTATCGTAGCTTCATCACGCCCTAGCAGCCCGTCCACGCGTCTGGAGGTCCTCTGTCTACTGCGCTCGTGATGTTGTTTCGCCGTGGGAGCATCCCGCTGGAGGTGCGGGAGTTCGCGGCACGAGGTGGCGTGAGCGGGACCGTGGCCGATCAGCTTGAGTTATTGCTCTGCCTGCTGGAGGACCCGGACCCGGGTGTGGTGCAGCTCGCCGAGCAGACCTTGGACACGATTCCCGCGGAGGCGCTGGCCGGATGGCTGGCCGGGGCGGAGGCGACGCCGGAGCTGCGCACGGCCTTTCGCGCGCGAGGCATCGGCCCGGCGCCTCATCCGGCGCCGGCCGGGGCGCCGTCGCCACTGCCCGAATTGGGTGAGGAACCGGACGACGAGCACAAGGCCGAGGTGCGTCCACAGGTCCTGTCCTTGCTGCCGGTCATCGAACGGATCAAGCTCGCGCTTCGCGGGAGTCGGGAGCAGCGGGCCGTGTTGGTACGGGATCCGAACAAGGTGGTGTCGGTGGCCGTACTCGGGAGTCCCAAGTTGAACGTGAACGAAATCGAAACCTACGCGCGCATGACGAGTGTGCAGGAGGAGGTCTTGCGAGTCATTGGCACCGGTCGCCAGTGGGTCAAGCACTACCCGGTGATGTCCGCGCTGGTCTGTAACCCGAAGACGCCGATCGCGATTGCGATGCCGCTGGTGAGCCGTCTCAACGAGCGCGACTTGAAGCTGGTCGCTCGGGACCGCAACGTCTCCGACGGGGTGCGGGCGGCGGCCCGGAAGTTCCTGTTGACGGGGCAGGCCCGGCGCCGCTAGGTCGACGCCTTCCCGCGGTCCTTTCGCACGGATGCCGTCTTCTTCTTGGCGGTGCGTCGTGCCGCGAGAATCCACTCCGAGCGCATTTGGGACAGGCCGTCCATGTAGACGGCAACACGGAGCCGCTCGTCCTCGCCTTCGAGTGCCTTCAAGAGGGTGACGGCTCGCCCGAGGTCCCGTTCCACGGTGGCGCGCGTCGTCTCGTGATACAACCGCTTGATCTCCGCTCGTATCTCGGCCGGGGTCATACGCAATGTCTCCCGTTCGTGGTGAGGACCCAGTTGGGTCCCCAGCGGTTCACGGCGGCGACGACAGTCGGCCCGCGGAACCGCCGGTGGCATGCCCAGCCGGACGTCTCACACGTCGACCCGATGGCGACGGAGTGATGCCCGAAACGCATCGACTGGGAGCGTGTTGAGGACATCGCTGGGCACAGCCCACGCCCGGCGCGCCACGGTCACGCCCCAGCGCAACCCATCGAAGTCCGTGGGAGCGTGGGCGTCGGTTGAAATGACAAGCTTGACGCCGCGCTCCCGCGCCAGTCGGGCGTGGCTGTCCGACAGGTCGAGCCGATGGATCTGCGAGTTGATCTCCAGGGCCACCCCGGTCCGCGCCGCCGCGTCGAGCACCAGTTCGAAGTTGAGCGCGTAGGGGGCCCGTCGCAGTAGCAGGCGGCCGGTGGGATGGCCGATGATGTCGACCCGCGGCGACTCGATGGCCCGCAGGAGGCGGTCGGTCATCTGGTGCTCGTCCTGTCCGAACGCGGAGTGGACCGACGCCACAACGAGGTCGAGTTCGGCCAGACAGTCATCGGCGAGGTCCAGCGTGCCGTTCGCCCGGATGTCGCACTCGATACCCGCCAGGAGCGTGATGCCCTCCAGCCGCGCGTTCACCTCGCGGATGTGCCTCGCGTGCGCCAGCGCGCGCCGCTCGTCGAGGCCGTTCGCCATCGCCAGCGCCTGGCTATGGTCGGTCACCGCCAGGTACTCCAGACCGGCGTCGCGGGCCGCCGTGGCCATGGTTTCGACGTCCGCCTTGCCGTCCGTGGCGGTGGTGTGGCTGTGGAGGTCGCCCCTGAGGTCGGACCGCTCGATCAGGCGCGGAAGGCTGCCGCTGGCCGCGGCCTCGATCTCGCCCCGATGTTCGCGCAGCTCAGGCGGCACGAAGGCGAGACCGAGCGCCTCGTAGACGTCGGCTTCGGACGCGCCGGCGATGTACTCTCCGTCGGTCACGCGAAACAGGCCATATTCGTTA
>CALBET010000796.1 GCA_937888665.1 uncultured Acidobacteriota bacterium | reverse complement strand
CATCCACCTCCTCGACGCGGCGGACTGGCCGGTCGTCATGGCGGCACGCAAGAGCTGGGCGAGCGCGGGACTCAAGAACCTGCAGCCGACCGAGGCTGATTTGGCGATTGCCGCGGCCGCGGTTGCCGAGCTGAATCGACCCATCACGCGCTCGGACCTGACCCCCGCCCTGAGCGACAGCTTCATGCAGCGGGTCCGACCCCAGATTGAGAAGAACGCCAAGTACCTCTTCAAGACCACGCCCTCCGAAGCCCAACTCGACGCGGAAGTTCGGCGTTTTTGCGCGGGTCTGCTGCTCAGGCAGCTCTGCGGCGCGGGCGTGTTGAGCGCTGGCGACAAGCTCGGCAAGGAGCAAGCCTACGCGCCACGGGCCCACTGGTTCCCGCAGCTGCCGTGGCCAGACCTAGACCTAGACGAGGCCAATCGCCGCCTGATTCGTCGTTACCTGTCCGTCGCTGCGCCCGCGACGGCGCGGGATATCGCGCACTTCTTCAACGCGCCCGTGGGCCACGTGCGGCGCTGGCTCACGCAGTTGGCGGGCGAGCTCGTATCCGTCTCGTGCGGCGGCAAGAAGGGGCTGGTGGCGCTGGCGGAGGACGCAGACGCGTCGAGCGCGCCCGTACCCGCCGACGCAGATTGGCCGGTGCGACTGCTGCCCATGTGGGATGGCATGATGATGACCCACGCCGACAAGACCTGGACGCTACCCGACACCACCGAGCACAAGCTGGTGTGGCGCCGCGCGGCCGTTGTGGCGCCTGGCGCCCGTGGTGCTCGTGCGGGGACGCATCGTGGGAACGTGAGCGCACAAGGTGAAGGCGAAACACGTGGAGGTGACGGTGACGCCGCTGAAGGGCTGGGCCAACGCCGAGACGACGCTCGGGAGCGCGCTCGATGAGGCGGTACAGCGTGAGGCGGACCTGTTGGCCGCGCACTTGGCTTTGGCTGAAGCGCGGTTGAAGTGAGCGGGCTGAGGTACGTGTCGGCTGCGTCCACGTCGTGGCCCAAATCCTGGCCAACTCTTTGAAATCACGCCACGCTCGATCGACCGCCGGCTGTTGCTGCGTCTCAGCAAGGAGGTTAACGACATTATCGTCGGCGTTATCGGGCGGGCCCATCAGCACTACGACATATAGATTCACGCCTTCGTTTTTATGTCGACGCACTACGATGTCAACCATTGTGAAAGCGTGGAACTGGAGCAGAGAACCGGTTGTGCGACTGTGTTTACGGTTGAACTCACGGACTTTTCTGAGAACTCGAAGGACAACTATTTGGGGACAACTTGGAAAAAGTGCTTTTAACTTGGGGCGACGGCTGCTAGAAAGCTTTCATCGACACACAGACACAGCAGACCTCCCTGAACATCATGAGGCCCTGCCTTCACAGCGACCCGCAGCCAAGTAGCCCCAAAAACCCCCTATATACATGAAACCAGTTCCTCGATCCCTCGCGAACGATATCGTTCTAAAGTCAGAGCGTGATGGAAGCCCGGCCATCTATTGGGGGCCTCCGAGTATGTACGACGCGCTCCGGGGGATGATGGCGCTTGGCGTGCAGCATCAGATTCTATCATCAAGCCCCACCGCCGTAGCCGAGTTGTTCGCACAGGTGAGTCTCGATGGTGTGACTTGGGCTGGGGTTGACGACGACGTCACACCACTGCTTCCGACGCCACTCACCGACAACGGGTCGGATGATGTGCGCGTGTTTATCGGTGGGGCCCTTGCAAATGCGCCTTTTTCGCGGGTTGGTATCCAGGTCTCATCTTCGACAGCTGACATTCCTGTTGAGGTGCGGTTGTCGGTGACAGTCACTCCGATGGTGGAGGCAGCCGGCTCAGAGCTGGTGTCAGGCTACGGCATTTCGGTTACTAGCACGCCCGTCTCGATCGGACCGATCTTCAACACGACGGATGTGGGGAAAGTTGTTATATTTGCTGATGCATCTGGCTTGGACACTGGAATGGAGGTCTCGCTCGGCGTATATACGATGATGGGTTCCAGCCCTCCAAATTGGGCTCTAGTCTCGACATCTGTTCTTACGCTCACGGAGGGGGTCGAAGTCACAGGAATCAGCGGCATCACAAATGAGTCGCTCGGTGAGTTTGCTCAGGTGTATGTGTTAGGGTCGGACTCCGCCAACGGATCGCTGTCGGCCAGCGTGCTGCTTCGGCCTCGGAGCTGATGCCTTTTTTGGTCGAATATCCAGGGCAGGCAAGGCCGCATTCACTTAACCAGAGCAACTTTGCCTGTCCTGGAACCGTGAACTTGCGCTATCATCGTCGAGAGGAGGTCCAGCATGACCGACAGAGAACTACCGGACTACGGCCCGGGCCTTACCGGAGGTGTGCAAAGCATGGGTGCTGGCCGACAACTTCCCGGCTTTCCATCCGGCGCTGACTTGTCCAGACGACCTGCGCCGGTTGAGAGGCTCCGGCGCGGCGAGTACCAACT
>CALBET010000795.1 GCA_937888665.1 uncultured Acidobacteriota bacterium | reverse complement strand
GAGAGGACACCGAACGCAATCAAAATGCGGTGCGTCACGCCACGGCGGTTCGTCACCAGCAGGAACGGCGGTAGACAGCGGTCCAGCGCCATGCGCCGCACCAACCCGTTGACCCCGATGAAGCTGGTCAGCACCGCGCCGCTCAACACCACGACCGCATCTACCGAGATCCAGAACGACAGCGTCGGTCCGCCCGCGACGTCTCCAAGGTGAGCCAGCAGCGCTTCCTGGTGCTGCCCGACATCGGCGACCGGCACGAGCGCGAGCGCCAGCAGCGCCATCCCGGGGTTGAACACCGTGACGGCAAGCCACATGTTGCGCAGCGTCTTCTCAAAAACCCCCTCGGCCTGCTCCTCGACGAAATTGGACGAACTCTCGAATCCAGAGATGCCAAGCAACGCGGCGGCAAATCCAAAGAACAGCGCCGACCCGATGCCGTTTGGCGGAGGGGTCGTCAGGTTCGCCCCGAACACGGAGAGTCCATTGATGGCGACATACACACCGCCCACGACGGCTAGCAGGGTCAGACTGCAGATGTGGACCACGAAGATGCCGATGGCCACTCGGGCCGAGTCACTGATGCCCAGGATGGTCAGTCCCATGAACGCCACAAGCAGCAGTACTGTGGCCTCGATGATCGGGAGGCCGGACCAGACCCGGGCGCCGTAATGCATCGCCTCGTTGGCCGAGATCACGGCGGTCGCCATGTACGACAGAATCGTCAAGCATGCCGCGATCGACGCATGGAACTTGCTCGTGGTGTTCAGGAGAGCGTTGTAGGCGCCGCCGTTCAGGGGAAGGGCGCCGACAACTTCGGCATAGATCGAACGGAAGAGGAACAACACGCCGGCAACCAGCAGGAGGACGACCGGCGCCAGTGAACCGGCCTGCAGAATCGCGAGGGCCGACACGTAGAGACACGACGACGTGATGTCGTTGCCACTGATGGCGGTGGCCGCGAGCTCGCCCAGCCCGCCCTTCTTGTGCTCCGTCACGTGCGTGGTCAACGCCCCCCCACCGGCCATCGTCGCGTGGCTAACGCCTGGCTAACGCGCCTTCGGCATCTCGACCTGTTCCGGTTCCGGGGTGAAGTCCTCGCCGGGGTTGATGAAGCGGTCCTCCTCGAAACGGTATTGGGTGTCGTAGAGCTCTCGATATCGGCCCCCGGCCGCCAGCAATTCGGCGTGGGTACCGCGCTCGACAATCTGTCCGTGCTCGAGCACGACGATTTGCTCCGCGCTCTGAATGGTGGACAGGCGGTGGGCGATGACGAACGTCGTGCGGCCCCGTCGGAGCGCGCGCAACCCGTCCTGAATCAACGACTCGCTCTCGCTGTCGAGACTGGAGGTCGCCTCGTCGAGGATCAGGATACGGGGGTCGGCCAAAATCGCGCGCGCGATCGCCACCCGTTGCCGTTGCCCCCCAGACAGCTTGATACCCCGCTCGCCAACGATGGTGTCGTAGCCCTCCGGGAACCCCCGGATGAACTCGTCGGCGTGCGCGATACGACTGACCTCCTCGATCTCCGCCCGCGTCGCGTGTCGTCGCGCGAAGCTGATGTTCGAGGCGACCGAGCCGTCGAACAGAAAGTTCTCCTGCAACACGACGCCCAGTTGACGCCGGAAGTCGGCCAGCTTCAAGGTCGACAGATCGCGGCCGTCCACCAGCACCCGACCCTGTTGCGGCCGGTTGAATGCCATCACCAGACTCACGAGCGTGCTCTTGCCGGAGCCACTCGACCCGACCAGCGCGGTCGTCGAGCCAGCCCGCGCCGACAACGACACGTCCCGCAACACCGGCTCACCCTCGTTGTAGGCAAAGGTCACCTGGTCGAGCTCGATGTCGCCGCGCAGTTCCGCGATCGGCGCGCGCGTCTCGTCCTCGTCGAGTTCCGTCGGCGTGCCCAGAATTTCCCGGATCCGGTCCAAGCCGGCAAACGCCTCGGTAATCTGCGTGCCGATCGACGCGATGGAAATGACCGGCGCCACGACCACCCCCGTAAACACCATGTACTGCAGCATGGCGCCCACGGTCCAGTCGCCGGCGATGATGGCCCGGCCGCCCATCAAAATCATCAACGCGCCGATCATCCCGATGGCAAGCGACGCCGCCGACGTGCTGGCCGAGACGCCGGTCACCGTCTGCGCCACGTTGCGTAACAGCCGATGCGCCCCCTTGGCGAACACCAGCTGCTCTCGCTTCTCGACGCTGTAGGCCTTGATGATGCGGACACCGCCCAGGGTCTCGCCCAGCCGGCCGGTCACCTCGGCGTTGATCTTCCCCCGCTCGCGGAACAACGGACGCAACTTCTTGAACATGGTGGTCATCATCAGGCCGAACAGGACCAGGATGACCAGGGTCACCACCGTCAACCGCCAGTTCAGGTAGAACAACACCACCAGGCCGACCGTCGCGGTCACGAACCCGCCGACAAGTTGGGCGAGCCCGGTCCCCACCAGGTTGCGAATGCCCTCGGCGTCAGTCATCACGCGTGAGATCAGGACGCCGGTCTTGGTCGAATCGAAGTAGCTGACAGGCAGTCGCGTCACGTGACGCTGCACCCGCTTCCGCATCTCCGTGATGGCGCGCTGTGCCGCCACGCCGAGCACCTGCGACAGCGCGAACCCGGTGCTCGCCTGCACCAGGGTGGCCGCCGCCGCCCCCAGCGCCAGCCACACGAGCAAGTCGGACCGCCCGGTGCCAATCACGTCATCGACGACATAGCCGGACATGCCGGGCACCACAAAGCCGGCCCCTCGGCTGATCAGCATCAGCACCATGCCGAGGATGAGCCGACTGCGATGGGCTCGCACGAGGGCTCGCGCCTCGTCCCAGGCGCCAGGCGTGGCGAACCCCTTCTTCTTCGTTTTTTGCGGTGTGTCGTCCGCCATCATCCCCCAGTTCTCTCGCGACCGAGCGTGGGGGGTGCCTGGCGAGGCGGAATGCATGGCCAGAAAACCTGATCACGAGCGGCAACACGAACGCCTCGATTGTACCGTATTAGACTTTCGCCATGGCTTCACCTGGCCGGCGGATCCTGCACCTCGACATGGACGCGTTCTATGCGTCAGTCGAGCAGCGGGATGATCCAGCCTTACGGGGCAAGCCGGTGGCCGTGGGCGGTCGTCCGGAGGGCCGCGGGGTGGTCGCCGCGGCCAGCTACGAGGCTCGGACGTTCGGTGTGCGGTCGGCCATGTCGATGGCCAAGGCGGTACGCCTCTGTCCGGGGCTGGTCATCGTGAGACCGGACTTCAGTCGCTATCGTGCGGTGTCAACCCAGGTGTTCGACATGTACCGGTCGGTGACGCCACTGGTCGAGCCTCTGTCGCTGGACGAGGCATATCTGGACGTCACCGAGAACAGCTGGGGTGAACCGCTGGCCACCACAGTGGCGAAACGGCTCAAGCAGTGGATCCACGCCGAGACGCGGTTGACTGTCTCGGCCGGGGCGGCGCCGAACAAGTTCCT
>CALBET010000794.1 GCA_937888665.1 uncultured Acidobacteriota bacterium | reverse complement strand
CGTCGGTGCTATACCGCTCACGGATACCGGCGCCCGCGCGCGTCCCGAGGGCCGCGACCCGGTCGCGATCATCGACGAGGTGCAGCAACGTCGTCTCGAGCTGCGGGAGGTCGTCCGGCGCGACCAGCACACCGCCACCTGTCCGTTCCAGCAACTCGGTGTACGAGCCCCGGCGAGGCGCTACCACCGGCACCCCGCAGGACATCGCCTCGATGAGTGATATGCCTTTCGGATCGTCATAAATCGCCGGCACGACGAACAGATCGAGCGACTGCAGGAAGCGGATTTTCCCATCCAGCTCGAGCTCGCCTCGGTACTGGATTTCGCGCTCGAGTCCCCAGGCCTTCACCTCGCGCTCGATCGATTGCCAGTACGAGAGATGCTCGCCGCCCAGGTAGCCGGCAAGCTCGATACGACAGCCCGCCAACGCACCGCGCTCGCGCAGGTTGCGATAGGCGTCGACCAGCAGGTGCAACCCTTTCTCGGGGGCGATTCGACCCAGGTAGCCAAGCGTGAACGGCCGTGACGGGCGGGCAGACGCGGGCACGAACGTGTCGGGATTCACCCCGAGCGGGACGACGTGCATCTTCGCCCCAGGAATGCCCAGATACCGCGTCATGTGGCCCGCGTAGTAGTCGCTGACCGCCACGAATGAGTCGACCTGCGCGAGGTGCGACCGGATGAGTGCCTTCGACCGCGTGCGATACGGTTCGAGAAGCCGCTCCAAGAAGATGTCCTCACCCTGTAACGTACAGTTGATGGGGCATCCCAACGCCTCTTTCAATGGGCCGGCGATGGCGATGAGCATGGAATTCGAAATGTCGAGCACGTCGGGACGCGGCTGGCCTTTGAGCCAGTGCACCAATTTGTCGAGTTCTTTGCGCTGATGCCCATGCGCCCCCTCGAGGACCGACACGGTCAGGGCTCCCAGCTGGGTCGGACTGGTCTCAACGGCACGCCCGGCCACCGCGCGAAGCAGCCAGGGCGACTCCCAGAGCCGGTCCAGCAGCCAAGGGGTCCTGCGAAACAGCGAGACATACTGTTCAAGAAACACGCTGATCCCGCCGAAAAACACGCGCGACTGGCTGACGTTGGCTTCGTCGGTTCGGGTCGGCGTGTACAGCGGCAGCAGGGTCACATCGTGACCGCGGCCGCTCAACGCGGTCGCCAGCGCATTGTCGCGGAGACAGCTCCCGCAGTACATCCCTCCCGCGCCGGCTGTGATGTAGGTGATCTTCACGCGTGACCTGTTGTCCTTGAGTCTGGAGCCGCTGATTGTCGCCGCGGCGTGTCGATCAGGCCGCCGCGATGCAATAGAGCAAACGTGGCGCAGGCCTTCAGGCCTGCGATCACACGGCTACAGCCGTGCGCCACCGGGCTCCTGCTAGACAAGGCGGAAAACCCCGGCCCACGAAGGCCGACACAACCGCGCGATACTCCAAAATCGCCGATCAGTCCGCCGCGATGCAATAGAGGAACCGCGCGCCGCGCAGATACAACTCGCCGTCGACCGCAGCGGGCGACGCGTCGAACTCGTCGTCGAGCGTGTTCGTGGCCAGAACCTCCAACGCCGGACCGGTGCGCAGCACCACCGTGGTCCCTTCCCGGCTCGTCACGTACAGCCGGTCGGCGGCGACCACCGGTGAGGCATACACGCTGCGTATGCCGCGAAGCCGCGCGGGGCCGTAGTGGCGCGCCCCGGTCTCGGCGTCGAGACTGGTCAAGATGCCGTTGTTGCCCTTCAACAGATACAGCAGACCGTCAGACAGCACGGGCGACGGCACGTACGGGGTGTCACGGTCCACCGCCCAGCGAACCGCGTCGGTGCCGGTGATGTCGCCGCGCGCCGCTGTCAGGTCGATGGCGGCCAGCCGGTTGCCCGTGGTCACGGCCAGCCAGGCCCCGGCCAAGA
>CALBET010000793.1 GCA_937888665.1 uncultured Acidobacteriota bacterium | reverse complement strand
TCGGCCAGCTCGTCACCACTCGACCCCGCGGGGTCGCCGGCACGCATTTCGTCACTTGCGCTCGACAGCACCCACTGGGACGCATCACCGCCGAGACACCCCACCACCCGTACCAGGGCGAAGTTCGGCACAACCCCCGGGCCGTCCTCACCTTCGACCGTCACGGTGGTGAGCAATGCGGTGGACAGTTCCTCGTCTCCGGCTGGATACCCGTTGCGTTCCAGCACATAGGTGATGATGTCGACGTAGGCGTCACCTGTCAGCGCCTCGGACGCGCCGGGCGGCATCGATTGCATCCGTTCGAACAGGCGGTCCAGGGTCAGACCGGTCCAGTCCCGCACGAAGACGTCGCCGGTCAACGACCGACCCGCGCCACCGGCCAGATCGGCGCCATGGCATCGCATGCACGTGGCTTCATACTGGGCGCGCCCACGCGCCGCCTGTGCCGTGGAATAGACGCCTTCCTTGACGGTCCGATCCTCCTGCGCCGCGACCAGCGACTCCGCGCACACCAACCCGGCGATGACCGCACCCAGCGCCCACGCCGCACCTCCAGCCGTCCGCGGCGAACATATCTCTCTCATGGTTGACCGAGTCCTCACGACGCGCCGAGCGAGCGTAACAGATCGACCGTGGCCGCCGCCGCCTGCACATTGCCGGTGAGGCCGCGGGCGACGATCGCCAAGGGGGTCTGGCCACGACGATTCGCCACGGAGAGGTCGGCGCCACGCTCGACGAGCAGCGCGACCACCGCATCGAACCCTTTGTCGACGACATGGTGCAATGCGGTATTCCCGTCCGCGTCGACCGCATTGAGATCGACTCCCAGCTCCGCCAGGACGGTCACGGCAGCCAAGGTGTTCGCCTCGTCGTACATCTGCGCCTGGAAGGCAGGCGCCTTGGCGAGCGCGCGATCGCGCCGGTCCCAGACGGCGTAGCGCCAACTCGCTCCCGCCGCGAGCATCAGCGGCGTCCAGCCGTTCTTCAGCGGCAGTCTGGCGTCAGCACCCCCCGCGGCGAGCGCCCGCATGATCGACACTTCGGCGAACTTCGCGGCGAGCGCGAACGGCGTGGCGCCCAGCAGATGCTCACCGATCATCAGCACCTGACCATTCCGGGTCACCTTCGTGGCCAGCGTGACCTGGGCGTCGGGCCGAGCGCCATGGGCCAGCAACGCGTCCACGACAGCCAGGTCGCCGGTCAGCGCGGCAGCATGGAGCGCGGTGTAGCCGGCCGCCGCGCCGTCCGGATTCGCGCCACGTTCGAGCAGACACATCGCCAGCGCCCGGTGGCCGCTCTGCACCGCCACAACCAGCGCGCTGGTGCCGTCGGGCGCCCGGTCGTTCACGTCCGCCCCGGCCTCGAGCAGCAGACGCGCCGACTCGACGTCGCCCTGCCGGACCGCGAACAGCAGCGGGGTGAATCCCCCAACCCGGGTCTCTTCGGCGTCGGTACCGTAGTTGCGACCGAGCTCGCCATACTTGAGCTCGGACTGCAGACGCCGACTGATCACCTGGCGTCGCTCCCGCGAGCGCGCGCCAACATCGGCGCCCTGCTCGATCAGCAGGCGCACGATCGCGGAATGCCGTTGCGCGGCGGCCCACATCAGCGCGGTCTGATTCTCGGCCCGCTCGCGCGCATTGACGTCGGCACCGGCCGCCAGCAGGGCGCGAATGGCGTCGGCGCTGCCGGTCCGCGCGCAGCTCATCAGCACCGTCTCACCCGCCCCCGTCGCGGCGTCCGGGTCGGCGCCGGCCTCCAGCAACAACGACACCATGGCCGAATTCGCGTTCTCGCATGCCAGCGTCAACGGCGAGACGCCCAGGTCGTTCACCGCTCCGGGGGCGGCGCCGGAGGCCACGAGCTGCGCGGCCATCGTCTCGTTGTCCAGATACGCGGCCCAGTGCAGCGCCGTCGCGCCATCGGCCTGGGCAACGTTGACGTCCGTGTCGGCCAGGAGCGCCGCCACCACCTCCGACCGCTCCGCCCTGACGGCGTCAATGAGACGTAAATCGGGTTCTTGCGCGGACAGGCCGACGGCGGCCATCACCATGACCAGGAGACAGCAGACGGGCAGACAGCGGAACGGCCGGGGCTTCCGGTCCCAGCTCCTGCACGGGCGCTTGGCCATATCCACATCCGTGGGGCAAGGCTTCGGCAACGGCACTCCGAGGTCCGGTTCCAGGGTCGACGCTCGGTCGCGGCTGCAGGACACTAGATCTCCGAAAGCCGGTCGCCGCCCGGCCCAGCCACCAGGGTGGGCAGCGGACCGGTGCTGTCCCCCA
>CALBET010000792.1 GCA_937888665.1 uncultured Acidobacteriota bacterium | reverse complement strand
CAGCCCGGGTCACATCCCAGACGCCCGAGGCGGGGCCGGAGGCCCCGACTCCACCGCCTGTGGCGCGAGGAAACGACGTAGAGGCGACCTACGGGCCGTATGTCGAGCGGCTCCGGCGTTATCAGGCACGACTGCGGCGATACCTCGACGCCGATGCTCCAGATCTGGCGGCCAGCCTGAAGAAAGAGCCACCCACGCCGATCGACTACGGCTATCTCATCGTGCCCCGGCTCTCCATGGTGGAACCAACGTCGCCGGCGGCGCCCTGGTCAGCCGGGTACAACTGGCCCTGGACCAGTCAGATGCTGGACACGCAGCAGGCGGCGCTCGCGACCGCCGAGCAGCTGCTTGACAGCGTTGAGACGCTGGACGACGCGGCGCGGCGGTCGGTGTACGAGCAGTTGACCGCCGGATACGCGAGCCTTGAGGACGGGCAGCTACTGGTCGACGAGCATCTGAAACACAATCGATTCTGGCAGCAGGCCATTGCCGACGACCGCGGACGATTCGAGCGTCAGACCGTGTTGCTCGACGCGGTGGTCGAGCGGCAACGCCTCCAGGTCGCGCTCGAGGCCGGGGGCCTCACCCCGGACGCGGTGGCTGAGCACGAACGGCGGATCGCCGCGCTGGGGAGACAAGTCGAAGAAGGTCAGCCGCCGCCGACCCCGCCCGATTTTGTGGAAGTCGTCGAGAACATCCCGTCACGGCGAGTGCTCCGTGTCCCGCTGTACACGGACATCACCGATGCCGAATTCGTGGCCGGGGCGATCGCCGCGATCCAGTCCGTGTGGAGCCTGGACGTAGACGGCGCGGCCTACCGGCTCGAGCTGGATCTCAGGAGCGTCACGCCGGAAGAGTTGTATGCACCGGACCCGCCGCCGGCCCGAGCCGCCAAGCTCGATCTCAACCAGCATGTACAACGCTTTCCGTCTGACGGCGGCGTCTTGACGACCGGTTCCAATCGTACCCACGCGATTCCCGGCCGCTACATCGCCCTCGGACCTGGCTCCATCTCCAACCGGGTGGTGGCGCACGAGTTTGGGCACATCCTGGGGTTCACCGACCGTTATCTCCGGGGCACCCGTGACATGGGCCGCGGGGGCTTCGGTATCGTCGAGATCATTCCGGACGGCCTGGACATCATGGCGGCCCCGGGGTCAGGATTTGTTCGCGCGTCGCATTTCGACACGCTGATCGCGGCCCTGACCACCGTGGCGCCCTGACCGACGGAACCACGGATGTGCATGGAACGCCGGATGCAGTCGGGTTGGACGATGTGGTCGCCGGCTACTACCGCCGCGCCCTGACCGAGTCCGGTCTCGACGCGACACAGCTGTCGGAAGCGGCATTCGCCGAGACGCTCCGGGCGAGCATCGCGAACCGGTTCGCCGAGGCGTCCCCGGACGACGCGGACGTGCGTCGATACCTTGAGTCGTTGCGCCTCGCAGACCTGGCGCTCGCCTGCGCCTGCCGTCACGGAGACGAACGTGCGTGGGAACGCTTCGTTCTCGAGCTTCGACCGACGCTCTATCGGGCGGGCCGAGCGATCACGGGTGACGACACCGAAGGTCGCGATCTGGCCGATTCGATCTACGCCGAGTTATATGGCGTGCGACGCGAACACCAGGACTCGGGCGGACGGCGGTCACTCTTCCGCTACTACCACGGCCGCAGCACGGTGGCCACATGGCTTCGCGCGGTCTTGGCGCAACGCCACGTCGACCAAATACGTGAGTCACGCCGGACGGTGCCAACCGAGGCGCAGGAGCTCGAGCTGACCCTGCCGCCCGAGACGCCGCCGGAACCGGACCCGCGCCGCGACCGTCGCTTCGCGGTGCTCCGCACCGCGCTGCGCCGTGCCCTTGGCGAGCTCCCGGCCAGGGACCGGCTCCGGCTGGGATGCTATTACTTGCAGGGGATGACGCTAGCCGCGGTCGGTCAACTGCTGGGCGAGCATGAGGCCACGGCGTCGCGGGGGCTGAGTCGTAACCGTCGAGCGATCCGTGTGGCGCTCGAAACGGCGCTCGAAGCAGAGGGGCTGACGCCGACCGAAACCGAGGCGCTGCTGGAGCACGCGGTCGACGCGTGGCCGTTCGATGCGACGGCCGAGCTGCAAGCGGCAGTCGACGACACGTTCTAAGGACGAGTGGACAGACGCGGAGTGTGGTCCGGTCGTACGCAACAGAGGCAGGAATCGCACGTGGACGAGCCGAGTCGAAGCGAGCAGATCACGGACGCCCTGATCGCGAGGGGCCTCATCCGCACCGACGGAGGAGTGACCTGTCCGGACGCCTCGCTCCTCGCCGGGCTCCACGAAGGCAGCCTGGAGACAGACGAAGCGGAACGCTGGATGGCTCATCTCGCCGGATGCCGGCGGTGTCAAGAGACACTGGCGGCGCTCGCACGGGCGGACGCCGACGCTCGACCCGCCCAGGCCACGGCCCCCTCGTGGTGGTCGCAGGTGCAACGTGGGCTCCGTTGGCCAGTGCTCGCACCGCTGGCGGCCGGCGCCGTGGTCGTGCTCGCCGTCTGGGTGACCGCCCCTGCGCCGACGGTCGACCGGCGCGAGTCGGCTCCGGAGCGCAGCACGGAGACCGCCACGCAGTCAGCGGTGGGCACGACGACCGAGCCGGTCCCCCAACTGACCAGCGAAGCAAACCCGCAAACGGTCAGTGAGACCGCCACTCGGCTGGCCCAGGATGGAGACGCCGGCGCCGCGACCGACGCCGAACTGGAGATGATAGCCGCGCCGAAACTGCAAGCCGTGCCCCCCCCCGAGGATGTTCTCGAGACCGTCATGGCGCAACCTGCGGACTCCACAACCGCCATCACCCAACGCGCGCGCCCTTCCGCGCTGTCGCCATCCGACCGAACGGGCGCAGCGGCTGGAGACACCGCGCTGCCACGCGCGGAGCAATTTGTGGCCGCGGCCGCCGACCCGGTGATTCTTCGGTCGCCCCAAGACACGATACAGTGGCGAGCCTCGCGCGGCGGCGACATCGCGCGCACGGACGACGGCGGTCTGACCTGGCGGGTGCAGCTCACCGTGCCGGAGCCGATTGTGGCCGGAACGGCGCCGTCTATCTCGGTCGCGTGGCTCGTGGGAGAGCGAGGACTGGTGCTGCGCACGGTCGACGGCCAACAATGGGTGCGCACCAGCGTACCGGTCGCCGCCCCCCTCGCCGACGTCGACGCATCGGATGAGCTCCGGGCCACCGTGACGACCGCTGACGGCCGCCAATTTCGCACGGTTGACGGCGGCGCCCGGTGGACACCCCTGCGCTGAGGACCCAGGCACGGAACTTCGAACCCAACCGGAACTGACCCGTCGATGACTACGCCCGATCCCACGCCGCCGCTCGAGGCGGATCCCGTCGCCAATAAACACACCGCGATCGGGGTCGGCCTGAACCTCCTGCTGTTGGCCATGATCAGCTACGGCTACTGGCAGTCAGAGGACTACAAGTGGGCGTGGGTGTTGGTGTTCGTCCCGATCGCAGTGGTGACGCTCCGCTACGCGTGGCACCTGATGGCCGGTCTCCGTGGCAGGTGACGTCGCCATCATGAAATCACTCGTTATTGAGGCTGGACCGGATACGGTGCCCGCGCACCCGATGCGGGTCGCGGGGGGTGACATCGACATCGGACCGCGGGCCACGGTGGCGGTCGTCGGCGACGGTCGCATGGCGCTCCTGGTCGGCCAGGTGCTCCGCACGACAGGGGCGGCGGTGACCCTGCTTGGCAAACATGACCGCAAGCTGCGGGTGGCCAGAGATCTCGGTTTGACGGTAGGACGCTCAACGGATGACATCCCCCCGTCGAGCTTCGACGTCACGGTCGACGTCACCGGCCGACCCGCCGGGCTCACGCGCGCGATGGAGCTGGTACGGCCCCGCGGCACCGTCGTGATGAAGTCGACGTTTCACGGAGAGACGCCGGTCACACTCTGGCCAGCGATTGTCGACGAGATCACACTGGTGGGGTCGCGGTGTGGACCGTTCGCGGACGCGATCGCGCTGCTCGCCACCGGGCAAGTAGAGACCGCGCCGCTGCTCGCCGCCACCTATGCGCTGGAAGATTTCGAGGCCGCTTTCGCCGCGGCGCGGTCCGAGTTCAAGGTAATGCTCCGTCCGTAGCAGGCCCAGCCCTCGGCGCGCATCTGCGCGCCGGACGCCTCGCCAGGAACGCTCAGTCGGACACGGCGAGTTCGCCTGGCACGATCGGACGCGTGCGCGGAAGCTTCCCCCGATACGACAGCCACCCGACGTACGCGAGGATGCCGAGAAAGACGCACAATTTCGCGACGTCACCCACCCGGCCGTCCGGCACCACTGCATAGAGGAACCAGAGCGCCGGCTGCGCGATACACATCGCCCAGACCGACCCGTAGAAGTAGCGACGCTCGTGCCCCTCACCCTTGGTGGACGCCTTGACGCGAGGCAGCTGGCCGATCAGGCCGAGCACCCACACGGTGCTCGCCAGCGGGAAATACGCCGCGTCGTACATCTGGTCCAAATTCCAATCGCCGGTCGCGATAGCAACGACCAGCCCGGCGATGTTCAACACGCCGAACGAGATGACCGCGCTCCAGGCCACGGTGTAGCAGACCCGTCGATAGAGCGGGTTCGGCCGGTCCTCAGTGAACCGGATAATGTAGGGTCTCGGCTCGCACCCGGGGAGGCGTCCTCTCAACCCGGCGATACCGGTGCCGGCCAGCACGACCCCCAGCCACAGGATCATCCGCTGATCGAATCCGCTGTGGAACAGATCGAACGTGAGCGGTCCCGGCATGATGAAGAAGACGAAGACCCAGATTGGCCAGTGCGAGAAACGGTAGTGCGTCTTGTTGCGGTACCGAATCGTCCGCTCGCTGGCCAGCTCGACGGGAATGCCGTCTGGTGTCGTCGGGGCTGTCTGCTGTGTGGTCACGTCCCTCTTCCGGGCTAGTCCGACGGGTGCGAAATCGTGTCCCGGCCCGAGGCTAGGTTGCGCAGGCTCCTGTCGTGGTCGTCAGGTGCAGACTGGAGTTGCCGGCCCGCGGGGCCGATACCAGGGCAGGGGGGGGGATCATGCGGGCGCGCCGACGGACGTCACCAGCTCTTTCTCGGTGAGTTCGGCCACGAGGCGGAGCAGATCGCGTTCGAGCAGCTC
>CALBET010000791.1 GCA_937888665.1 uncultured Acidobacteriota bacterium | reverse complement strand
TGGTCGAGGAGCATGACCGTCGTCTCGGGGGCGATGACAGGTTTGCCTTGCTCCGGTGGACTTGCCGATGAACTATGCGTGCCCTCTGCAATCAGGCTTGCGCCGTCCGTGGCCTCGCGCAGCCGCGGCTCTTCCATTGGGCCCTGCGTCATCTGCACCCAGGGCTGCAGTACCGCGCTGGCAATATCTGGTGACCTCATCTCGTGCAGCCGCTCAACGGCAAGCCAAGTCTCCTCCTCGCTCTCGGGGCCGTTGACGTTGAGGCGGATGCCCGGCAGTCCTTGGATCTCGTGCTCGTGAAGAGCGAAGAGGCCGTGTCCGGCAACGGTAGCGACTGGCTTGCCCCGCAGCCGCGCGGACTGCTGAGAGAATTCGATGAGGGAGAGAAGCCGATTTCTCTCTACGTTCATGAGGCTTCCCATGTCATTGGCCGGAGCTTTCATACCATCGCATTCTTGTCTGTCGCCCTCACCGCGCGTCAGGTGCGCCCAACGTCACGTTTCAGCGGCGCCGGCGGAGTGAACCGTGCCGGCGTCCGCTGCAAACGATGTTAGCCGTTCATGCAAGAATAAGACGTCGGCCTTTGGGTGCTGGAATCTGGTCACCGAACTCTGTGGCCGTATCAATCCAAAGTCCGATGGCTTCTTGAGCGTTCGCCAGAGCAGCTTCTTGAGTGGGACCATGGACGGCGCAGCCCGGTAGTTCCGGGACCTCGGCAACGAAAGCCTCGTCTTCGCTGCTCCAATAAATAATGACCTCGTATTTGTTCATCGTTCTTCACCCAAGTGATACTTCAGAATCACAGCGCGGATCTGACGGACTTGGTACGGCTTCGCGTGCCCGCCATCTCGTTGAAGATTGGGTTTTTCATCAACTCCGACCTTGCGAAAGAGGTGATGACTGCCCTTGACCCGCATTGCGAAACCAAGACTTTCCAGTAAAACGCAGAGTTCGTCGAAGCGGATCGCCGCGTCAGCACGCCCACTCAGAAGGCGCCGCAGAGTCTGTTTGGTCCCCACCGAGCCATTCTACTCGCGCGACGGACTCAATCAAGCCGTCGAGGAAGCGCGTCCGGGCTGTGCAAGACGGTCCCTCGGCGGTGCCGCCCGCTGGCTGAAGATGTAGTCAATTGGACAAACTCGATCACGCCCGTATCTGGCGGACCGGCCGATATCGGGATCTCAGTCCCAGGAACCCGTGGCTCGGCTACTGGCACAGTCGATGCCAATTCATACCCTCCGAGGAGCCGTCGAGCCACTCCCATTTGTCAACAGACTCCGCGCCCATCGCGCCCGTCCTTTCGTGTCGGCTAACGTGAGGCATCACCTGCGGGTGAAACCCGTCAGGTGCATGCCCTTGTTAGGTGTTTAGTCCTGCCTCAGTCAGCCTAGTGCTGCGACCCACGCGGCGATCTTAGTAGCAACCTTGAGCACATCGGGTGCAACCGCCCCCACTGCAGAAGCAGCTGACTTGAGTCCCTCTGCGGTCACCTGAAGAAAGCCTTGGTCCCTTTCATCTTGTATCGCCTCTTCGGCCAAGGCCTCGGCCTGTCTCGCGACCCGTCTCGCGCCTCGGGGGTCGGTGCTTCCCAACGAGCCCAATGCCTCGCTCAGGTCTGAGAGAAGTTCACGAAGGGCTTTCGACTGATCGTCGGGCAGCGATGACGCCCCGACACTCTGGATAACTCCCGTCAGCGTGGACTTCACGTTCACCACACCGCCTTGATTCGTGATGTTGATTCTGTCCTGAGACACTGTGACCTCCCCCATGACCATGATTCTGGGGTCGGACGACCCCGACTGGTTCAGTGCGGCCTCGTAGTCGTCAACTGACAGAAGCGCAATACCTACGTCGCTGGCGGCCTTATGCAGTTGTGCGACCGCCTCCTTGGATTCGAGCACGTACCGCTCAATGCTGTCGACCACCTTTGTGAACGAGGTGACATGGCGGGCTGGATCATCTCCGATTCGCCAGACCAGATCCATCACCCCACTGGCCAGCGAGATGATACTGTCCTCGGCCGCGTAGCTGGCGTCGATCTGGTGTCGGATGTTGTGGAACAGGCCTTCGTCGTCGTGATACAGCCAGTCGAAATCCTTGGAAAAGCGAACAGAAAGTACCTTGAGGTTGCCGCACAGGTCGTGCTTGACTGAACTATAGCGTGCATCGAGTCCTTCCGCATATTCACGCGCTTCGCTCAGGAAATGGGAGTAAGCGTTCCGACCCGTCGATTGTGTAAACCCGGGATACGTGCGAAGAAAGCGAATGAACCCGTCGTTCCAGCTTCGAACGTCGTAGTAGAGGCGGTTAAACCACCGAACCGCTGTTCTTCTTCTCTTCTCATCATGCCCGGTGGCTGCTGCGACCGCCTCAAGTAGGTTCCGCAGCCTGGTCTCAGGAACGTCCATCAGTTCCTCCCGTCAGCGAGTCCCGTTGGGCATATTCCGACAACACACCTAACGTTGTTTAGGTGCCCTTGCCCATTCGCTGTATGTGTTGTTCCAGCCTCTCTGGAATTCCCCAGGCTTCGGAGATCTGCCCATTCGACTGTACGGCAGTACGGGCCCGGCTGGAGAGTGCTGAATCCCAGTACTCCAGCTTCTCCACAAGCTCCATGTTGGCCTTGGCCCTCGCAAAGGTTCCAGACTCTTCGAGTATCGCGACGGTTGACTCAGCGATCCGTTTCCTCGTCTGCCTGTGTCGACGGAGAATATCGAGCAATTCGTGAGTTACCTTGGCGCTGTCCTTCCCAACGCCGTCCATTGCCTGGAAGCGCCCGATGAAGCCATATGGGTCGGTACCAAGCCGGAGAGTCACAACAAGCAGCTGACGTCCCATGGCGTAGCCGATCTCTTGGTCCGTCCATTTGCTCTCATGGAATTCTGGGTGCAGCAAGACCAGCATGGCATCACAGGTCGCCAACGCGGATTCGATCTCGTCCTGCCAGGTGGTCGCCGGCTCAATGTCGTTGTGGGCCACGAAAGCTGACACTCCGAACGGGAAGCAATCTCGTTGAAGTTCGGCCGCATAACCACGGTGTGTCGCGAGGTGAGACAGAAAAAGCCGGAAGTACCCGCTGAACCAAAACGCCGGCTCCACCTGTGGTCGAGTCGATCCGAACTCGAATCCGAGATGCTCACCCAGCGCAAGAAGGCCGGTGTCTTCGGAGCTCTGAATCATGTCGAGCACATAGGCGGTACGAGTATCTCCGTTCCACTCGTCCGTCCACGGAAAGCCGAACTGCCGCAGGGTCAAGTCGATCAGCGCCCAGTCCTCCCTGCCGAGCCGTCGGCTGACTTCTGAGATTAGGTTCACGCGATCTGACGGAGTCACGTGGTTCTGTTCTTCGTGCACCTAACGCCCAGCATCAGCTGCGGCGCGCAGCGCCGTCAGCTGCATGCTGTTGTTAGGCGCCCCTTCGCGTTCCTGCCGATCACTTGCCATTGACGAGATCTCCCAGGCCGGTCGCAGCGGCTGGATCGAACTCAGTCTGGTTGATGCGTGCGTACTTCCAAACCGTGCCCGTTGCCGCGCTGACGCGCTCGCACCAGGTCTCCAGCGCCTCGTCCTTCGCTGCCGTGCCTTCCCACACGCGCCCCTTCGTCTCGATGATCCAGTTGACCTCGCCCGCCTTGGTCTTCTGCACCACCACCCAGTCCGGGTGGTAGAAGCCGATCGCGCCGCTCGGCTTCAGGTAGTCGACGCGGAACTGGGTGCCGGACTCGCCCTGCTCGGTGGTGCCAAGCGACGCAAACCGGACCACGTCGCCTGCCTTCGCGTCGAGGAACTCGGCGAAGCGGCGCTCGAAGTCGTTGTACGTGGCGACGTAGTTGAAGACGGTCTTCTTGGCCTCGAGCGGCGGCAGATTGCGCCGCCAGCTGAAGGGCTTCGTCTCGGAAAGCCGGAAGCCGGCCTTGTCGAGCTCGATGGCGCGCCGGTCGATCGTGAGCTCGGCGATCTTGCGGGCGAGGTACTTGGCGATCCCTTCCTGCAGCTCGAGCCGCGAGAGATGGGACCGAAGCGCGTCGTCTTCTAGGTCGACCGTCTTGCCGAAGCAGCGCGTCGCGACGTAGTCCCGCACCGTGGGGTACAGCTCGGCAAACCGGTTCGGCAGCTTCGCACGGTCGATGACCTTGTTCGTGATGCTGGCCAGTAGCTCATGCGCTGGCGGCAACTCGCCGGCGGCGATGTCGGCCTGGTGGACCTCCGTCTCAGTCGTCGCGAACTCCAGCTTCAGCTTCACCCGGAACTGCTCCGCGAGATCCTCCTGCTCGTAGATCGCGGCGAGCGCCTCCACCTTCAGCTCGGACAGCTTGCGTATGTCGTGCACCAGGCTCGGCTTCGTGATCGGGATCGCGATGTCGTAGGCCAGTCGCTCCTGGATCGGCGAAATGATAACGGGCGGTGGGGGATCAGTCTTGGTGCTGGCGACACCCACGCCTTCGGCTTCGAGCTGGCTGCGAAGCACGTTCAGGAGATTGCGAGTGCCAAGCACCTCAAGCGTCTGCGTCCGATCAGGGCTCACCTGGGTCATCAACCGCAGGCCACGCCCGATGACCTGCTCGGGCAGGATCTCGGCCTTGGCCGTGAACGGGCGTAGACCGAGCACGACACTGACGTTCCGCACGTCCCAGCCCTCGCGCAGCATCATCACGCTGACGATCGCCTTGACCTTGCTCTCGGGCTTGTCAATGTCGCGGGCCGCTTCGCGCGCCTTGTCGAGGTCTCCCTTCGTGATCTCGCCAGCCTTGTCGGTGTGGATGACGAGGACCTCGACTTCCTTCAGGCCGAACTCCTTGGTCCTCCACAAGTACTCGCCGATCGCGTCGGCGTAGACGTTCTTCTCGGCCATGATGAAGAGCACCGGGCGCGTGCCGAGCTGCTTGTAGACCTTGTGGTGCTCCATCCAGCGCTGCACCGCCGCGCGTAGCCAGTAGCCGTACTTCTCGCCGATGTTGTCCGCGGTGACACCGTCGGGATCGTCCTTGGGCTGCTTGGGGTCGTCCTCCTTGGTGACGATCAGCGGCGCCTTGACGATGCGGTCCTCCACGGCCTGGGCGAGCGGGTAGTCGCACACGGTCCAGGGGAAGTACATGCCGTTCTGATCCTTGGGCGTGGCCGAGAAATCGAGCCAGAGCGCGAGCCCCTTGGGCAGCGCCCGATGGATCGCGAGCAAAGACTGGCTCCACTGAAGGTCCTCGTCGTGGACGTGGTGCGCCTCGTCGTTCATCACCACCAGGTCCTTGAGCGACTTCACCCGCTCCAGCACGGAGCGCTGCCCCGACGCGGCCAAGTCCTTCGCGGGCTTCTTGCCGAGCAGCGCCTCGATGGCGTTCTGCGGAGTCCACGCCTGATCGCG
>CALBET010000790.1 GCA_937888665.1 uncultured Acidobacteriota bacterium | reverse complement strand
TCGTCAACTCGGAGGCGTTCAAGGCCAAGGACCTGAAGCTGGCGCGGCTTGAGACCAATCCGCTGGAAGACGGCACGGTTGCTGACTACCGCCTGATCGAGGTGCGGCTCGACACGCTGAACCGCGAGGCGGTCAAAGACATCGAGGGCCTGAGCTCGAAGCTCCAGGATCGCTGCAAGAACTTCTTTGCCCTCGGTCTGATCTACTGGCTGTTCGGTCGGGACCTGGATGCGACCCTGCGGTTCGTACACGCGAAGTTCGGCGGCAAGCCGGAGGTGGAAGCGGCGAACGAGCGGTCGCTCCGCGCCGGCTGGTATTACGGCGAGACGACCGAGGCGTTCGTCCATAACTACCAGGTCGAGCCCGCCAAGCTCACGCCCGGCACCTACCGGAACATCATGGGGAACCAGGCGCTGACCTGGGGACTGATTGCCGCCGCCAAGCTGAGCGGGAAGGATCTGTTTTGCGGGTCGTACCCCATCACACCGGCCAGTCCCATCCTGGAGGAGCTCAGTTCGCTCAAGCACTTCGGGGTCCGGACCGTGCAGGCGGAGGACGAAATCGCGGCGATGTGTTCCGTCATAGGGGCCGCGTTTGCCGGCGCGATGGCAGTGACCAGCTCCAGCGGTCCCGGCATTGCGTTGAAGGGCGAGGCGATGGGCCTGGGCATGATTCTCGAACTGCCCATGATCATCATCAATGTCCAGCGGGGTGGTCCAAGCACCGGCCTGCCGACCAAGACAGAACAGTCAGACCTGTTGCAGGCGATGTTCGGGCGTAACGGCGAGTCGCCACTCCCGGTCATCGCCACACGGAGCCCGAGCGACTGCTTCGATGTGGCGCTGGAAGCGTGGCGTATCGCCACCCGTTTCATGACGCCGGTCATTCTGCTGTCCGATGGCTACATCGCGAACGGGTCAGAACCGTGGCGGCTGCCAAACGTCGACAACCTCCCTCGGATACCGGTCGAGCATCCCGGACCGACCACTGATGGCAAGCCGTTCCTGCCCTACGAACGGAACGAGCGCCTGGCACGCCCCTGGGCGGTGCCCGGCACGGAAGGCTTGATGCATCGCGTCGGCGGCTTGGAAAAAGAAGACGTGACCGGGAACGTCAGCTACGACCCAGAGAACCACCAGCACATGACGAACGTGCGGGCCGCGCGGGTCGCGCAGATTGCCGACGATATCCCGCTGCAAGCGGTGAACGGGCCAGCGTCTGGCAAGCTGCTGGTCGTGAGCTGGGGCGGGACCTACGGCACCTGTACCACCGCGGTGCAGCGGTGTCAGGCGGAGGGCCTGTCGGTGGCCCACGCCCACCTCCGCTATCTGAACCCGTTCCCGAAGAACCTGGGCGACCTGGTCAACGCCTACGACCAGGTGCTGGTGCCGGAGTTGAACATGGGCCAACTCCGCCTCTTGCTCCAGGCGCGCTACGTGCGCGAGCTCGTCGGGCTCAACAAAGTCCAAGGCAAGCCGTTCACCGTGTCAGAAGTCGCCGTTGCCATCAGACAACTCGTGGTATGACCCAACCGAGAGAAGACATTCGATGAGGACCGAACTCCCTGTGCTGAAGGCCGCCGATTTCGGCAGCGATCAAGATGTCCGCTGGTGCCCGGGCTGTGGCGACTACTCCATTCTGGCGCAGATGAAAAAGATGCTCCCCTCGCTGGGAGTCCCGCGCGAGAAGATCGTGTTCATCTCCGGAATCGGCTGTTCAAGCCGGTTTCCGTATTACATGAACACCTACGGCATTCACAGTATTCACGGCCGTGCGCCCGCGTTCGCCACCGGGCTCAAGGTGGCCCGTCCCGACCTCATGGTCTGGGTCATCACCGGCGATGGCGATGGCCTGAGCATCGGGGGCAACCACCTGATGCACGCCATTCGCCGAAACCTGGACATCAACATCATCTTGTTCAACAACCGTATCTACGGATTGACCAAAGGCCAGTACTCGCCGACCTCGCCGCTGGGCAAGAAGACCAAGACGTCGCCCATGGGCGCGATTGACAATCCGCTCCACCCGCTGTCGCTCGCCATCGGCTGCGAAGGGTCGTTCATCGCCCGGTCCATCGACACGCACATCAAGCACCTCGAAGGCGTCCTCAGCCAGGCCGCCGCGCACCGGGGCACCTCGTTCGTCGAGGTCTATCAGAACTGCAACGTGTTCAACGATGGCGCGTTCGACTACGCCACGGGCCGACAGACGCGGGCCGAGAACACCATCGAGCTGGAACACGGGAAACCGCTCGTCTTCGGGGCGGACCGCCAGAAAGGGATTCGCCTGAACGGGCTCGAGCCGGAAGTCGTGGAACTCGGCGACGGGATCACCGAAGCCGACTTGCTGGTGCACGACGCGCACGCGGCCGAACCCAGCCTGGCCTATCTCTTGAGCCGGCTGCGTCACGAGGACGGTTTCCCCGAGCCGATCGGGGTCTTCCGCGCCGTGGACGTGCCGCGCTACGATGAACGGCTGAACGCGCAGGTCGATGCCGCACGGGCAGACCGGGGCGACGGCGATTTGAGCGCGCTCCTCAACTCCGGAGACACCTGGACCGTTTCATGACCTGCCCCTCCTGCGGCGGCGACAACCTCGAGGGCGTCATCGACTGCGTGACCTGCGGGCAGCCGCTGAGCGAGTTCACGCAGTCGGAGCCATCGACCGCGGTGGAGCGGAGCCTGCTGCTGGACCGCGTCGCCGTGCTCAATCCGAAGGCGCCGATTCACGTCCCGCCAGACACGCCGGTGCGTGACGTCCTGCGGACGCTGGTCGACCGCGGCATCGGGTGCGTGATTGTGTCCGACGGGGGAAAGCCGATCGGTATCTTCAGTGAACGCGATGCGCTGATGAAGCTCGGTACCAACACCGCATCCCTGGCGGACCGTCCCGTCTCCGAATTCATGACGGCCGCTCCAGAAACCCTGGCCATGGGCGCCAAGGTCGCGTTTGCGCTGCAGCGTATGGATGTCGGCGGCTACCGACACCTGCCGATTGTCGATGACGCGGGCACGTTGACGGGCATCATCTCCGTCCGCGACATCCTCAGGTATCTCGCCGGCACACTGGCCACCTGACCCGGCGGCAGCATCGCGAGCCGCCGCCCCTCCATACGGCGCCCGCCCACCCCGAGCCACACATCACGGGGTGGACCCCGTGCTTGCGCCTGACGCGAATCACACCTAGATACAATCCCCCCATGCGTGGACAACATCCCGTACGGATCGTGGTGTTCGGGACTGGCGCGGTCGGCGGCTACTTTGGCGGACGGCTCGCCCGCTCGGGTCACGATGTCACCTTCATTGCGCGTGGCGCCC
>CALBET010000789.1 GCA_937888665.1 uncultured Acidobacteriota bacterium | reverse complement strand
TCGAAAGTAGTCCCACTCATCAACAACTGTTCCATCGAGCGCCGTATGCTGCGATCGCGCACGCTCCGCGGATCGACGACGTTCGACGAGCAAATCGTACTGAACGACGTGGTCATCACGAAGAGCGCGCTCTCCGGCATCCTGGACCTGTCGGTCTCCGTCGGAGACCAGTTCGTCGCTCGGTTCCGGGCGGACGGATTGATTGTGGCCACCGCGACGGGGTCAACGGCGTACAACCTCTCCGCGGGAGGGCCCATCGTGCACCCACTCGTCAACGCCGTGGTGCTCACGCCGATCGCTCCGCATGCGTTGACCAATCGACCGATCGTCCTCCCCGACAACGCGGCGATTCACATCCAGCCAGAACTGGCCACCCGACCGACCGACGCCTTCGCCAGCTTCGACGGCCAGACGGGATTCAAGCTGGAACACGGGGACGAGGTCATCGTGGAGGCCGCGGGCCGCTCCCTTCGCATGATTCGCGCTGCCTCGCGCCCGTACTTCGCGGTGCTCCGTGAGAAGCTCCGCTGGGCGGAACGGTGAGACGGCGTGAACACGTTCTCGCCGTCATCCGCGGTGGCGCCGGCACGTCGGTGGTCGTCGTGGTGTCGTCCCCTGGAACGGTAATTCGTTGCATAAGTCGGTAGCGCGGCGCCCGGCTGAACAGGCGTGACAAGGGAGCAGTGGGACAGCACGTTCATGACAGCTATCGACCTCGACGGGCTCGCCCCTCTCCCCCCGCGCGTCGCACGATTGGGCGAGCTCGCGCTCGACCTGTGGTGGACCTGGAATCCGAACGCCCGCCAGGTGTTCAGGCGGCTGGACTATACGCTCTGGCGCGCGACGGACCACAACCCGGTGCGTATGCTCAGGCTGCTCCCAGCCACCCGTCTCGCGAACGCCGCACGAGACCCCTTGCGCCGCATCGGGACGCGTTCCTGGAACTTGGTCACTATGACAGCGGCGACGGCCCGCGATTCAACATGACGGCGCTGGCGCTCCGCACGGCAGGACAGGTCAACGCCGTCAGCGAGCTGCACGCCGACGTCACTCGAAGGATGTGGGCGCCGATTCTCAGGACCGCAAAGCGGCCCGTCCAGTTGGTCTTCGCGGGCAAGGCGCACCCGGCCGACGACCCCGGCAAACACCAACTCCAGCGTGTGTATCAGCGAGCGCTCGACTCCGCCTTCGGCGGGCGGGTCGCGTTCGTCGATGACTACGATCTGCATGTCGCCCACTTCCTCGTGCAGGGCTGCGACGTGTGGCTCAACACCCCTCGGAAGCCGCTGGAGGCCAGCGGCACCAGCGGAATGAAGGCGGCGCTCAACGGCGTCCCGCATCTGAGCGTCGGTGACGGGTGGTGGGCGGAGGGCTACACTGGAGACAACGGCTGGCTGATCGACGGAGGCGCGCAGGCTGACGACGAGGCAACTGACGCCGCCGACGCCGAAGCCCTGTACGCGCTGCTTGAGCGCGATGTCGTCCCCGCGTTCTACGAGCGGGATAGCGACGGACTCCCAAGACGATGGCTGGCTTTCGTCCGTCAGGCCATCCGCACCGGGGCACCCTGCTTCACGACGCGGCGCGTGGTGAAGGACTACGTGGAGCGCCTGTACGCGCCGGCGATTCGCGGGACCACTCCCTAGCTTGGACTCAGCAGGTCCGAGAAAACGTCAGGGCGCGCGAGAATGCGCGCCCCGCGGCCGCGGAGTGGGGCACTCGGGGTCCCCACGGAGCGGCCGCGGGGGTTCGGGGCGCAGCCCCGTCTAAAGCGTGCCGCTCAACGCTCCCCGCTGATCGGCGGGTGATAGATGATCTGGATGATGTTGCCGTCGGGATCGAACAGGTAGAGCGACCGAGCGCCGTCCCGATGGGTGCGTGGTCGCGCCTTTAGCGGCACCCCATGCCCGTCGAGGTACGCCGCCCACTGGTCGATATCAGCCGGTTCACGCACCAACAGCCCAAGGTGGTCCAGCGGTCCGTCCCCCCTGGGCCGGGCGGGATCAGCCCGATGCAATGCCAAATTGTCGCTGCCCGACGTGAGGTAGATGTTGTCGGCGTCAGGTTCCCACTCGACCCTAAAACCGAGCCGGTCCACGTAAAAACGTGTCATCTCCTCGAGCGCCGTGGTGAACAACGCCAGATGACGCAGCCCCATGTGGGTCGGTCTCTCGGTCACGGAGACAGTCTAGCAGTCCGTGGTGAACATCCCGGTCGGGGCGCCATCCGGTGGCCGCTCCAGCGGGACAGCTGACGCCGCTCCCGGCAGCCTGCTAAGATCGGCTACATGGCTCCACGGTCGGCGGCCCAGCCGCGATGTGCGCTCTGCGGCGCGAAGGATGTCTCTGAGCCGGGTGGCGACGCGAAGTACTGCCCCGCGTGCTGGGACAAGAAGATCGCCGTCGAAGACATCGTCGCCAGGGAATTCGCCCTCAAACGCTACATCCGGGCCCACAGCGCAGAGAAATACCTCGTGTACCACTCGACGCTCAAACGTCCCTGCGGTCAGGTCATCGTCGTCGACGACGGGTACGACTTGTTCCTGACGCTCGTGCTCTACCCAAGCTTCGGATGGGACGAACCCGCGTACCACCTCGAGGGCGATCCGGAGGGGCGCTCGTTCGCGGAACTGCTCGTGGACGCTGTCGCCGCGGAGATCATCGAGCCGTGGGGCGGGGGCAAGTGGCACCTCGAGATTTTCCGCACGAGCCACGCCGAACCTGAAGACTGGAACGGCGAGATGTGATCTACCTGAGCCCGTTGTTGAGGTTTTTACCCGCGCACCATATAATCCGCGTTCACAATGTGGTTATGATGCAAACCGGAGGTCAGCAATGAGACGCCTGAATGTTGCGGCGCTAGTTGGTTTTTCTATCGTCGGGGTAGCTTCGGTTGGATGCGGCGGCGGGGCTGAAGTTGAGGACGGCGCGCCCGTCGTCGAAATGTCGGCCCCGACCGTGCAGCTTCGTCCGCTCCTCGACCAGGTCGGCGAGGACTCACGTCTCGTCGCGGTCCTGCGGGGTCCCGGCCAGATCGGCTACCTGCCGCCACGCTCCACTCGACAGAGCGGTACCATCGTCACCACGTTCCGGATCCAGAACGTCTCCACCGCGCCGCTGGCCGGATTCAAGGTGAACGAGTTCTGGTACGACGACAACGGTGACACGCTGACCGGCGGCACGTTTCGAATGAAACGCCCGCTGCTTAAGAACGAGATCATCGAGGTCACGCTGAACGTGCCACGGAATGCACGTGCGACCCGGAGCAACTACGAGTTCAGTCATCAGGGCGGGGTCATCGAAGCCACTGAGTTCGAAGAGATGGACGAGGCGACCGCCATCGTCAAGGATGGCGTGTTGATCGAGGTGGAAGCGGAATCAGAAGCGCAGTAGGCATCCTCCGACCGGGCTGTTCCGTCGCGCCCGCGAACCCTCGGTGTTCGCGGGCGCGACTTACGTACACGGCCGGCCCCGCGCACAAGCCTGGAGTGCCCGCACCGGGCTGGCCGCGCCGCTGAACAGGACCGCCGACAGCATCGTACCGACCGTCACCCACGATCGCGCGTCATAACCACATGGCAGTCCGATGGGCCGACGCACGGCCGCCACGGCTACCCGCCATGCCCACTGCTATACTCGACGCCATGCCCTTCGACTTGTCGGCCATACAAGACGCGCTTCGGAAAGATGGCCTCGACGGCTGGCTCCTGTACGACTTTCACGGCTCCAACCCGATCGCCCGACGGATCGCCGGATTGAGTGACGGCACCAAACTGACCACGCGGCGGTGGTACTACCTCATTCCGGCTGAAGGCGCGCCGCGCGCCCTGGTACACGCGATCGAGCGGGATCGTCTCGACCACCTCCCGGGCGACAATATTCGCTACGCGAGCCACGGCCAACTCGACGCCGGTCTCCGGACACTGGTGGCCGGGTGCGACAACGTGGCGATGGAGTATTCGCCAGGTTGCGCGATCCCGTATGTGTCGCGGGTGGACGCCGGTACCGTCGACGCGGTGCGCGCGCTGGGCGTCGACGTGCGCTCGTCTGGAGACCTCGTGCAGCGGTTCGAGGCGGTCTGGAGTGACGCGGCGCTCGCGTCACACAGGACGGCGTCCGCGGCGCTGTATGACATCAAGGACCGGGCGTTCGCGATGGTGACGGACCGGATGCGCGACGGCACTCCGGTGACCGAGTTCGAGGTGCAGGACGCCATGGCCGGCTGGTTCGGTGACGCCGCACTCGTGAGCGACTCGCGTCCGGTCGTCGCCGCGCAAGAAAACGCGGGTGACCCACACTACCTGCCGACGGCGCAGCGTCACCGAGTCATCGGTCGCGACGAGGTCCTGCTCCTCGACTTATGGGGCAAGCTGAAGAGCCCTGGCGCCGTGTATGCCGACATCACCTGGGTGGGATACACAGGACCGACGGTGCCCACGCGATACGCCGACGCGTTCGCGGTCATCAGGAATGGCCGGGACGCCGCCGTGGCGTTCGTGTGCGAAGCCGCCGAGACCGGCCGTGCGCTCCATGGGTGGGAAGTCGACCGGGTTGCCCGCGACCACATCACCGAGGCCGGATACGGTGACCAGTTTCTTCATCGCACGGGGCACAGCCTTGGCGAGGAGGTGCACGGCAACGGCGTGCACCTGGACGACTTCGAGACCCACGACGACCGCCGCCTGCTACCGGGGACCGCGGTCACCGTCGAACCAGGGGTATATTTCGAGGACTTCGGCGTCCGAACCGAGATCAATCTGCACGTGAGTGAGCATTCGGCGACCGTCACCGGTCCGCGGCAGACGGAAATCCGAGCGTTGATATAGGGTATATGGTGTGGAGGGACACGATGGCAACAGGTAAGCACACGCTCTTTTCCGGAGCGCTGATCGCCGTGACGTCATTGGCGGTCGGTGCGGTGATCACCGCGAGGCTGGATCTTGTATCGAGTTCCGCGGCGCAGGCCTCCACCGCACCGCGGACCGTCAACACGTCGCTCCCGGCGATGAACAGCGCCCCGATCACCGGTCAGCTGACCGCGACCACGTTCCGGGACATCGCCAAGGCCCAGAGCCCGATGGTCGTGAACATCCGTACGGAGTCGCAAAGTCAGGGCAACGACCTGTTGCGTCAGTTCTTTGGCGATCTGCCGCAACCCGGAGCGCCCTCCGGGCCGGGGCGGCCGTCACGAGAACTCCCGACGGTGGCTTCCGGCACCGGGTTCGTGATCGACCAGGCCGGATACATCGTCACCAACAACCACGTCGTTGAGGGCGCCACCAAGATCGAGGTGTTTTTCCTGGACGACGACGAGGCGTACCAAGCCCACATCGTCGGCCGCGACCGGCTCACCGACAGTGCCCTGATCGAGTTGACCGAGCGTCCGTCCTATCCACTGGCCGAGGCCAGCTTCGGCGACTCGACAC
Source organism: uncultured Acidobacteriota bacterium (assembly GCA_937888665.1). Taxonomy (GTDB): domain Bacteria; phylum Acidobacteriota; class Vicinamibacteria; order Vicinamibacterales; family UBA8438; genus UBA8438. The sequence goes on along the minus strand of CALBET010000789.1, from coordinate 7,824 downwards.
AGATGGAAGCCGGCGACTGGGTCATGGCGATCGGCAACCCCTTCGGGCTCGGCCACACGGTCACGGTCGGCGTGGTCAGCGCGGTCGGCCGGCCGTTCGATCAGATACGGGGCCGATCCCAACAGGTCATCCAGACCGACGCCGCGATCAACCCCGGTAACTCCGGCGGTCCGTTGCTCAATCTGCGGGGTGAGGTCATCGGCATCAATACGGCGATTGTCAGCGACAGACCCGGCAACCTCGGGATCGGCTTCGCCGTCCCCATCAACACGGTGCGGAGCCTGCTCCCGCAGCTGCGCACCGGCCGGGTCATTCGCGGAGTCATCGGGGTCGAACTCATCCCGCTCACAAACGACGGGTATCAAGACCACGGACTGAGCGAGCCGATGGGGGCGCTGGTCTCGCGCATCGCACCGGGTGGCCCCGCAGCCAAGTCCTCGCTCGCGCTTGAGGACGTCATCGTCAGCTTCGATGGCGAGCGCGTGGACGACATTGAGAGCCTGCAGGAGTTGGTGGTGAATACCCGCCCAGGCACCGTGGTCGACTTCGGCGTGTATCGAAACGGTGAGCCGACGAGCCTCTCGATCACCATCGGCGAACTGGACCTGGAGGACGAGGGTCAGCCCTCGCAAGTCAGGGTCGAGGACCTGAACACCGGGTTCGGCATGACCCTGCAGGACCTGGCAGCGGAATCGGCCCGCGAGCTGCAACTGCCGCGGAGCACAGCCGGCGCGGTGGTCACGAGCGCTGAGCCGGGCGGGGCGGCGCAGATGGGTGGGATTCGGCCTGGCGACGTCATCACGGCCGTGAACCGAACGACCGTGGGCACGGCGGCGGAGGCCATTCGCGAGCTGAACGAGGTCGAGTCCGGACGCACGGCGACTCTCCGGATCGTCCGGCCGGACGGAGAGCGACTTCTCAGGCTGCGCAAGGAGTAGGCAGCCCGTGACGCTTCGTGAGCTGATCGCGTGTCGGATTCGCGCGGGCGGACCGCTGACGACGGCGGACTTCATGGGGCTGGCGCTCTATCACCCCAGCCTCGGCTACTACTCCCGCGTGCCCCGACGAACCGGGCGCGCGGGAGACTTCTTCACCAGCGTCGATGTCGGGCCGCAGTTCGGGGCACTGCTGGCGAGGCAGCTCGACGAGATGCACCGGTTGCTGGGTGGACCAGCCGCGAACGGCTTCGACCTCGTGGAGGCCGGCGCCGCCAACGGACAGCTGGCGCGGGACATCCTCGACGCGGCGGAAACGGACTTTCCCGAGTTCTACCGCGCTATCCGACTCACGCTTGTCGAAACCAGCGCCGCGGCACGCGCGTCGCAGTCAGAGACCCTCGGCCGCCACACCTCCCGCCTCGTAGCCGCATCCGAGAGTATGCCTGAGCGGGTGCAGGGCGTCATCCTCGCGAACGAACTGCTGGACGCCCTCCCGACGCACGCCGTCACCATGACGGCGGAGGGCCTCCGGGAGATTTTCGTGGACCTCGAGGGGAACCAGTTCGCGGAGCGCACCGGTCCTCCGTCGACCCCGGATCTCGCCAGGCACCTGGACCGGCTCGACCTGCGACTGTCCCCGGGCTGGCGCGGCGAGGTCAATCTGGCAGCGGTGACGTGGGTGCAGGAGGCGGCCCGTAGCCTGGCGAGGGGCTTCATGCTCTTGGTGGACTATGGCCACCCGGCTGAGGCGCTGTACTCGGACAGCCACGGCACGGGGACGCTGACGACATTTCGCCGGCACCAGGTGGGTACCCCGGAGGACGACGCCGAGCAACGCGGCGGCCCAGCCTGGCTGGCGCATCCCGGGACACAGGACATCACCGCCCACGTCGACTGGACCTCGGTCAGGACGGCCGCGGCAGCCGAGGGCCTCACGATGCTGGGGCTACCTGATCAGACACATTTCCTGCTGGGTCTTGGCGCGCTCGACGATGCCCCGACCGGGGCCGACACCGCGTCGGTCAAGCGTCGGCTCGCGCTGAAGACCTTGGTCGTACCGGGTGGGCTCGGCAGCACGCACCAGGTGTTGCTGCTCGGTAAGGCAGTCGGCACCCCGACCCTGTGCGGCGGATCGTTCAAGACGTAATCATGTCGAACCCGGTCGAGCGTGAGGTCAAGCTGCCGTACCCGAATCCGTCCGATGCACGCGCTGCGATTCTCCGGGCGGGCGCCGTCCCGTGGCGGGCGCGCCGCCTGCAAAGCGACCGGTTGCTGGATCGCGAGACCGATCCGCTGCGGGACCGCCGTTGCACGTTACGCGTGCGAGTCGACGGAGATCGCGCGTTGGTCACGTTCAAGGGTGCACCTCAGCCCGACGCCATGAAGGTGCGTGAGGAAATCGAGACGCGGATTGGCGACGGCGTCGTGTTGGTGCGGCTGTGTGAACGGCTAGGATTTCAGGTCTGGTTCCGGTATGAAAAGTACCGGGAAGAGTTCACCCGAGGCGACCTGGTCATCGCGCTCGACGAATCTCCGATCGGCACATTTGTTGAACTCGAGGGCGGCCGGGAAGAGATCCTGCGGATGGCCGAAGACCTGGGACGCCCCCCGGCTGACTTCGTGGTCGACTCGTATCACGCGCTGTTCCAGAAGCACCGGACGGCGAATGGATCCACCGCCCAGCACATGGTGTTCGACGCACCGTGACCGGCCCCCTCCCCCCCGCGCTCGTGCTCGCAGCCGGACTCGGAACACGGCTGCGCCCGCTGACGTTCTGCCGCGCCAAGGCCGCCGTCCCGGTTGCCGGGACCCCCCTGATTTGCCGTCACCTGACCCGGCTGGCCGCGCAAGGCGTGCCGGACGTGGTGGTGAACCTACACCATCGGCCGGAGACGATCGCCGCGGTCGTCGGTGACGGCGTCGCGCTGGGTTGTCGGGTGCGCTTTTCCTGGGAACCTACGATTCTCGGATCGGCGGGCGGGCCGCGCCATGCCGTGCCGCTGCTCGGGAATCGTTTCTTCCTCATTAACGGCGATACGCTGTGCGACGTCGACCTCAGCGCCCTCCTCGAGGCCCACCTCGCCCACGGCGCCGGGGTCACGCTCGCCGTCACCGCGAATCCGTCACCAGACCGTTACGGGGGGGTGCTCGCAGACGCAGAAGGACGGGTCACCGGCTTCGCCCACCGAGGCGACCGGCGGCGCCCGCTGCTTTTCGTCGGGGTCCAGATCGCCGAGGCGTCCGTGTTCGACGGGCTCCAGGATGGGGCGCCAGCAGCCTCGGTCGGGGGCCTGTACGACAGGCTGGTCACCACACCCGGGCAGGTGCGGATCCAGGAGATCGACGGCCATTTCCACGACATCGGCACCCCGGCGGACTACCTGGCCGCACACAGGGCGCTCGGCGGCCGCGAACCGCACCGGGATGTCTTCGTCGGCCGGCGGTGCTGTCTCGACACGTCCGCGCACGTCGAGCGGTCGGTCCTATGGGACGATGTGGTCGTGGGAGCGAACTGCCGGGTGACCAACTGTATCTTGACCGACGGAGTACGCCTCCCCGACGGCACGCGGCTCGACGGACGAGCGGTCGTGCGACTGCCGGCCGTGACCGATACGCCGACGCTGGCCGGGGCGAAACGGCTCGGCACGGTGCTGACGGTCCCGATCGAGGCGGCGACGGCGTGAGACCCCTAGCTGACGCATCGAGCAACCTCCGTATGACCGAAGGCCCTCCTGCCGACGCGGCCGGGCCAGGCGATCCGATCGACGACCGCGTCGCGGCGTACCTGCGTCGAGTCGGCGTGACCGATGCGACGCGTGTGGATCGACTCCACGGCGACGCGTCCAACCGCGTCTATCTCCGCGTCACGCGGCACCGGTCGCCGCCTCTCGTGCTCGCCGTCCATGCGGAGCCGTTCGACGCCGGCACATTGCGACAGCTGGCAGTCGGCGCGCTGCTCGACCGTCTCGCCATTCCCACTCCAGCCGTGCTGGGCCACGCGGGCGACCTCGGCATCCTCGCCCTCGAGGATCTCGGTGGGGAGACGCTTCAGGACTGGCTGGAGGGTGGAGGGCGGGATCCCGCCCCACTGTACCGACAGGCGATCGACCTCATCGTGGCGCTACAGCGGGCCGGCCCAGCCGGGCGCGAGCCGCCCGAACCGCCGTTCGACATCGTCTTCGACACCGCAACCCTGATGCGCGAGTTGACATTCTTCCGGTCGGAGTTCCTCGGCGCCTATCGGGGCCTGACCCTCGGCGCGGACCAATCCCGGGCACTCGACGACGAGTTCGCGTCGATCGCCGAGGACCTGGCCGGAGAACCGCGCGTGCTGTGCCACCGTGACTACCACAGCCGCAATCTCATGGTGCGGCGGCATCGGCTGGTCGTGATCGATTTCCAGGATGCGCGGCTCGGACCGGACACCTACGACCTCGTGTCGCTGTTGCGCGACTGCTACGTGGACCTGGCGCCGGAGCTCGTGTCAGAGATGACCGACCGGTTTCTGGCAGCGACGCCACCGGGGCGGCGCGACCGCTTTCATCAACGGCTCGATCTCATGTCGGTCCAGCGCCACTTGAAGGCGCTCGGAACGTTCGGCCATCAGATCGCCGTGGCGGGGCGACCAGGATTCGCGTCGGCGATCCCCCGTGCGTTCCGTCACCTGCATCGCACGCTGCGCGACCACCGCCGCTTCGCCCGGTTGCTCGAACTCCTGACGCCCCATCTGCCAGAATTGCGCGCATAGAGCACGGGCAGCGGACGCGTCGCAGGAGTTCGTTGGTTCTTTCGCGGCGCCCATGTGTGAGAATCGGCGTCGATGATCGGGTGCCCCGGCCCGCGGCGTTACGCGTTGCTGCATACCTCCGGCACTCTTCGCGTCTGGCGGGATGGGCGCCTCGACACCCAGCAATGGCACGCCTACTTTGATCAGCGTCCGATAAGGACACATGCATGGCTCACATCGACGAAATTGCGCAACACGACGGACAGACCGTGACGCTGCGAGGATGGCTCCACAACCGGCGGTCGAGCGGCAAACTGCATTTCCTCACGGTCCGTGACGGCACCGGGTTCATCCAGGCGGTGATGTCCAAGGCGACGGTCGGCGAGACCCTATTCGCACAGGCAGGTCACCTGGGCCAGGAGACCGCGCTCGCTATTGAAGGTGCCGTCCGGGCGGATGCACGAGCCCCAGGGGGCTACGAGATGGACGTGAGCGGCATGGAGGTCGTGGGACCCGCCACCGACTACCCCATCACACCAAAGTCGCATGGCGCCGACTTCCTGCTGGACCGCCGGCACCTCTGGATACGGTCGGAGCGGCAACATGCCGTCCTTCGGGTCCGCCACACCGTCATCAATGCGGTACGCGACTTCTTCAACAGTCGCGGATTCATTCTGGCCGATACGCCGATCTTCACCCCGGCGGCCTGCGAAGGCACGACGACGCTGTTTCCCGTGTCGTACTTCGATGCAACCGCATACCTGACACAGAGCGGTCAGCTGTACAACGAAGCCAACGCCATGGCACTCGGCCGCGTCTATTCTTTTGGCCCGACGTTCCGGGCCGAGAAATCGAAGACCCGGCGCCATCTGACCGAGTTCTGGATGGTGGAGCCAGAGATGGCCTACGGGACGCTCGACGACGCGATCGAGCTGGCCGAGGCGCTTATTATCTGCGTCGTGGCCCGTGCGCTGGACGAACGTCAGCGCGAACTGGACACCCTGGAGCGAGCCCGGGAGCCGCTGGAGCGTGTGCAGGCGCCCTTTCCGCGGGTGACCTACGACGAGGCGGCCCAGATTCTGACGAATCTGGGCCGCCCCTTCGAGCGTGGGGACGACTTCGGGGGTCCAGACGAGACCCTCCTCGCCGAGCAGTTCGACCGGCCGGTCGCCGTCCACCGCTATCCGTCGGCCACCAAGGCGTTCTATATGAAGCCAGACCCTGAGCGGCCCGATCTGTCGCTCTCAGTCGACATTCTGGCGCCGGAGGGTTATGGGGAGATCGTCGGAGGCGGCCAACGTCTCGATGACCTCGACCTACTCCTACAGCGGATCCGGGAGCACGAGCTGCCCCAGGAGGCGTTCGAGTGGTATCTTGACCTGCGCCGATACGGCAGCGTGCCCCACGCCGGATTCGGGATGGGCATCGAGCGGGTGGTGGCCTGGATCTGCGGTCTTGACCATGTCCGAGAGACGATTCCGTACCCGCGGATGCTCAACCGACTGACGCCATGACCCCTGACGCGTCGGCTCGTCCGGCATTCAGCAACGAGGACCCCTGGTTCTCGTGATATAGTTCCACGGTTACGTTCCCTGTGCTGAGCAAGGAGTGGGCGTTTTGGCCCACTTTTTTTCTTTCGGGGCGGATCTTGGCCGCGTGACGGCCAGGTTCGCGGAGCCCCCCTGGGGGGGAGGCCTCACGCCAACAACGCTGGGTGAACCGCGAGACAAGACAAAGGGCGCTGGAAGTGTCGGACTCACGGACTGATCGTCTCAGCGCCGTGCGGGAGATTGCGGAGCGGATTGCCCGCAGCCATGGGCTCGAACTCTTCGACGTGCAGTTTCGACGCGAGACGGGTGGCTGGGTGCTCCGGATCGTGATCGACCGAGTCGGGTCGTCCGTACCGGACCGGGCCGACGACAGCGGAGAGAACGTGACCGTAGCCGACTGCGCCACCGTCAGTGCAGACGTCAGCGCGATTCTTGATGCGGAGGTCACCTTCGAGCAGAACTACACGCTCGAAGTGTCGTCTCCGGGGTTGGATCGACCGTTACGCGGCTTGGACGACTTTGAACGGTTCATCGGCCGTAGGGTCAAGATTGTGACGAACGAGCTAGTCGACGGGCAGCGGTTCGTATCGGGTCGCATCGCGGATGTGCACGACCGAACCATCGTGATTGAGGACGGCAACACGACGCGCCGGGTTCCAGGAACGGCGGTCGCGCGCGCACAACTCGAGGTCGAGCTAGAGCGCCCCGACAGGAAGTCTCAATGAACAACGCGCTACAACAAACGATCGAGTCACTGGCCAAGGAAAAAGGGATCGAGGCCGACGTGATTATCACGGCCATCGAAGACGCTGTCCTGACGGCATCGCGCAAGTACTACAAGTCTGACGAAAACCTGCGCACCAAATTTAATCAGGATACGGGACAGGTAGAGCTCTTCGCCGTGCGACAGATCGTGGAAGAAGTCACTGACCCGGCCGCCGAAATCTCACTGTCAGAAGCACGGGAGCTGTACGGCGAAGAAGCTGAGCCGGGGATGGAAATCGAGTTCCCCAAGCCGACCGACGTGCTGGGACGGATCGCGGCGCAGACGGCCAAGCAGGTCATCTTTCAGAAGGTCCGCGAGGCCGAGCGCGAAAACGTGTTCTCCGAGTTCAACGAGCGAGTGGGCGAAGTCATCAACGGCTTGGTCAAGCGCTTCGAGAGCGGAGATATCGTGGTTGAAGTCGGGCGCGTCGAGGCCCTCCTCCCCCGCCGAGAGCAGTCGCGCGCCGAGAACTATACGACGGGTGACCGCGTCAGAGCCGTGATCAAGGACGTGAACAAGAACACCAAGGGACCGCAGATCATTCTGTCGCGCACGGACCCGGTGTTGCTCATCAAGCTGTTCGAACAGGAAGTACCCGAAATCTACGACGGCACCGTGGTGATTCGCGGCGCGGTCCGGGAGGCAGGCGACCGGGCCAAAGTTGCCGTCGCCTCCCGCGAGCGCGAAGTCGATCCGGTGGGTGCCTGTGTCGGGATGAAGGGCACCCGGGTACAAGCGATCATTCGTGAGCTACGGGGCGAAAAGATCGACATCGTCGAGTGGTCGGATGACCCCGCCACGTTCGTCACCAGCGCGCTCAGTCCGGCACGTGTGCAGCGGGTG
>CALBET010000788.1 GCA_937888665.1 uncultured Acidobacteriota bacterium | reverse complement strand
ACTTCGCGGAGAGTTTTGACGCAAAATTGGAAGTTCTGTCCTATCGGGCGCCCACGTTGGTGGCCACCATGCTGGGTGACTCGGGTTTCCACCCGGCGAAGAATCTCGACGTGCTGGATGCCGGCTGCGGCACGGGGTTGTGTGGGCCGCTCGTCGCCCCCTACGCGCGCCGTCTCGTGGGTGTCGATCTGTCAGAACAGATGCTGGCCCAGGCGAAAGCGCGAGCCGTCTACGACGAGCTTGTCAAAGGCGAGCTGACCGCCTATCTCGGAAACGCGACCGAGGCGTATGATGTGATTGTCTCGGCGGACACGTTGGTGTACTTTGGTCCCCTTGAGGCGGTCGCCGCCGCCGCCGCGAACGCGTTGCGTCCGGCCGGTGCGTTGATCTTCACCGTGGAAGATGCCGACGTCGACGCCCAAGCAGAAGAGACGAACACACACATGGCTGACGCCGTCCCCGGGTATCGCATCGCGACCAACGGTCGCTATACCCACACCCGCGAGTACGTCGCGCAGGCGCTCGCGGCGGTAGGTCTCGAGTCGGAGATCGTGCCGGCGGAACTCCGGATGGAATCCGGGATGCCCGTGGCCGGGCTGCTGGTGCGCGGGTCCAAGCGAGCCACGTCGGCGGCGTCACCGGGGTCGCCAGGAGCGAACCATGGCTAGAGCCATGGCGATCACCACGCCGCTTGGCGAGGACGTGCTCCTGTTTCACGGGATGCACGCTCGCGAGGAACTCAGCCGCGTCGGTGAGTTCCAACTCGATCTGCTCAGCGACAAGGTCGATATCGATGCGGACAAGATCCTCGGCAAGAACGTCACGGTCAAGATCGAGCTGCCGGACGACGGCGAACGATTCTTCAACGGCTTCGTGACGCGCTTTGCGCAAAACGGAAAATACGGTCGGTATCATCGCTACCAGGCCGTGGTGCGGCCCTGGCTCTGGTTTCTGAGCCGCACCGCCGACTGCCGCATCTTTCAGGAGATGACCGTCCCGGACATCTTGCAAGAGGTGTTCAGCGACCACGCCGACAACGATTTCGTGCTCGAACTGACCAGCACCTATCGGAAGTGGACCTACTGCGTGCAGTATCGGGAGACCGATCTCAACTTTGTGAGTCGGTTGATGGAGCACGAGGGCATCTACTACTACTTCAGGCACACGGACGGGCATAACACCTTGGTGCTCACCGATTCCTCGAGCATGCACGTCCCGGCGCCCGGATATGACAGCCTGCCATTCATTGCCCCCGGCGACCTCGCCAGGCCGGACATCGAGCACGTCAGCAGTTGGGAGTATTCGCGCGCCATCCAGCCTGGCGCCTTCGTGCACGACGACTACGATCTCGAGCGGCCCAGTGTCGAGCTGAAGACAAACAGGGTGTTGACCCGAGGCTACCAACCGAGCGACGCCGAGATCTACGATTACCCCGGCCTCTACATGCAGAAGGCGGACGGAGAACAGTACGCCCGGGTCCGGATTGACGAGCTCGGGAGCCAGTTCGAGACGGCTGACGCGGCCACGAACGCTCGAGGCGTGACGGTCGGGTGCTCGCTGGACCTCGAACGGCACCCGCGCGACGACCAGAACCGCGAGCATCTCGCGGTGGCGACGAGCTACGACCTCGAGTTTGGCGAGTATGAAGGGATGCCGGCCAGCGAGGCGGCCAGCTGTCGATGCACGTTTGTCGCCATGTCGACCGCGCAACAGTTCAGGCCCAAACGCGCCACGCGCAAGCCATTCGTCCAGGGCCCGCAAACCGCCGTGGTGGTCGGCCCGGGCGGCGACGAGATTTACACCGACCCGTTCGGCCGCGTGAAGGTCCAGTTTCACTGGGATCGGCTCGGCAAGATGGACGAGAACAGCTCCTGCTGGATGCGCGTGTCGAACCCCTGGGCGGGCAAGGCCTGGGGCGGCGTGGCCATCCCCCGGATTGGCCAGGAGGTCATTGTCGACTTCCTGGAAGGGGACCCCGACCAGCCCATTGTCACCGGGCGTGTCTACAACGCCGAGCAGATGCCCCCGTATGAACTGCCGGGGAACAAGACCCAGACCGGTATCAAGTCGCGCAGCTCGATGGGCGGATCCGCGGACAACTTCAACGAGATCCGCTTCGAAGACAAGATGGGCTCGGAAGAGATGTATGTCCACGCGGAAAAGGACATGAACCGCGTGGTTGAGAACAACGACACCCTGAAGGTGGGGTTCGATAAGTCCGACGCCGGAGACCAGTCCATCGACATCTTCCACAATCGCACCGAGACCGTCGGGAACAACGAGACGATCACAATCGGAAACGATCGCACGGAGACGGTTGTTAACGATGAGAACATCACGGTCGGGAACAACAGGACCGAGACCGTTGGGGTGAACGAGGACATCACGATAGGGTCTAACCGAAGCAAGTCGGTTGGAGCAAGTGAGACGGTCACCGTGGCGCTGCAGCGCACACACAGCGTCGGTGTGAACGAGTCGATCACCGTCGGGGCGGCGCAGGAAGTGACAGTTGGTGGTCTGCAGGCCATCACCGTGGGCGCCATGCAGGCGACGACAGTAGGGGCCAACCAATCGACCAGTGTCGGAATGAACCGGTCGGTTACGGTTGGTGGGAACCAGTCGGCCAGCGTTGGCAAGAACGCGTCGATGACGGTGGGCACGGATGAGTCGCGGGACGTCAACGGTGGGCGCAAAACGAAGGTGGGCAAGGATGACTCTCTCGATGTGGCGAAGAAGCTCACAGTCATCGTTGGCGAGGCCATCATGCTCACGACCGGCAAAGCCAGCATCTCGATGAAGAAGGATGGGACCATCGTCATCAAAGGGAAGGACATTACCCTTGAGGCCAGCGGCAAGATCAATGTGAAGGCGTCGAAAGACCTCGTGCTGAAGGGCAGTAAGATCACGGGGAATTAAGCAAGGTGCTCGATTTTCGACGCTAGCAGCCCGGTCCCGTTGGAATGCTGACGAGCAACCTGAATCGCTCCGGCAGGTAATCGGGTCCGACAAGCTCAGTGGCGATCTCCTGAGGAATCCGGCAGGTGAGTTCTTCCGGGCGCACTCCGTCCCCGATTTCGTC
>CALBET010000787.1 GCA_937888665.1 uncultured Acidobacteriota bacterium | reverse complement strand
CCATCTTCGCGAGACGCTGCTGGCGCACCTGCAGGCACTTCCCCTGCGCCACCACATCCACTCACGCACCGCCGACTCCGTCTATCGGCTCGACGCCGACGCGCACTGTGTCGATGACCTGATCATCGGCGGCCTCTTCCCGCTGATGCTGGCCACCATCACCCTCACGGTCATGTTCGTCGTATTGCTGAACGTCGACTCGACACTGGCGTGGCTCTCGCTGACGGTGGCGCCGTTCCTCTATCTCTGCCTGCGCTACCACGCCGGCACCATGAGCGACCACGCCGAACAGGTCAAGACGCTCGAGTCTTCGCTCATCGAGCGCACGTTCGAGATCTTGTCGTCGATCGCCGCCGTCAAGAGCTTCAGGCGCGAGCACCACGAGCTGAGGCGGTTCGCGCGCGACGGTCGTGCCACCATGGGAGCGCGTCTGGCCCTGACCTGGCAGGAATCGCTGTTCTCCGTGGCGGTCACCGCCATCACCCTGGCCGGCACCGCGTTGATTCTGGTCATGGGTGGCCTCCACGTGATCGACGGCCGGCTCAGCGTGGGCACCCTCCTGGTGGTCGTCGCTTACCTGGCCGCGGTCTACGACCCCATTTCCGAAATTGCCAGAACCACCGGTTTGCTGCAGCAGGCGGTGGTCAGCGCCCGCCGGGTCCGAGAGGTCCTGGCGCTCACCCCTGAGGTGCTGGATGCCCCGGGGGCCGTCGACGCCACCCAGGTGGCGGGTCACGTGCGCTTCGAGCACGTCAGTTTCAGCTACGACGACGCCCGGACCGTACTCGACGACGTCAGTTTTGAGGCCCGCCCAGGTGAACTGGTGGCCATTGTCGGTCTCACCGGGGCCGGCAAGACGACGCTGGTCAACCTGATCCCCCGTTTCTTCGATCCACGAAACGGGCGCATCCTGATCGACGACACCGACATCCGCCGGTTCGCGCTCGGGTCGCTGCGGGACCGGATCGCCCTGGTGCCCCAGACGCCGGTGCTCTTCGCCGGCACCATCGCGGACAACATCCGCTACGGACGGCTGGACGCCACCGACGCCGACGTGGCGAAGGCGGCCCGCGCGGCTCACGTCGACGTGTTCGTGCGTCGACTCCCAGCCGGCTACGACACCCCGGTCGCCGAGGCGGGGGCAACGCTGTCGGGCGGCGAACGGCAACGATTGGGCATTGCCCGGGCGTTGCTCAAACAGGCGCCAATCCTGATTCTGGACGAGCCGACCTCCGCCATCGACGCCATCTCGGAGGAGGCGGTGTTCGAGGCGCTCCGCCAGTTGCGCGAGAGCCACACGACGCTGGTCATCGCCCACCGGCTGTCGACCATTCGCGACGCCAGCCGGATACTCGTCCTGCACGAGGGGCGTGTGGTCGCGCAGGGCCCTCACGACACCCTGCTGGCGACGTGTGAGCTCTATCGGCGGATGTGCGCGCGGTTGTCGGTGGGACGCTCACTCGACGAACCGGAGTCGGTGGACGAGTTGCTGCGGGAGACGGGACCGGACGTCACGCCCCAGACGGCGGGGGTCGGGAAATGAAGGTGCTGTTTGCGGGCATCATCGGCCGCTATCCCTACGGTGGGGTCGCCTGGTGCTCGCTGATGTATCTGCTCGGGCTGCGCGACCTCGGCCACGAGGTGCTGTACCTGGAAGACACCGGTGAGTGCGTGTACGACGCCGACCTGGACCAGATCTCGACCGACCCGTCCTATGGCACGCGCTATATCCACGCGGCGCTCGACGCGTTCGAGCTCGGCGACCGCTGGTGCTTCGTCAACTACGACGGCACCTATCATGGAATCACGAGGGAGGCCCTCCGTGCCTACTGTGCCGACGCGGACCTCTACATCAATCTGTCCGGCGGTTCCTGGTTCTGGCGCGACGAGTACCGACGCATTCCGCGGAAGGTCTTTGTCGATTCGGATCCCGTCTTCACCCAGCTCGCCATCGCCAAAGGGGTCGAGTGGTATGTCGAGTTCTTCCGGGGGTTCGACCGCCTTTTCACGTTCGGTGCCAATATCGGTACGCCAGCCTCTGATGTCCCGACCGGCGCGTTCAGGTGGCACCACACGTGGCAGCCGATCGTCACGAAACTGTGGCGCACCACGACACCGCCCGCCACTGACCTCATCACCACCGTCATGACCTGGAAGACGGAGAGCTTTGCCGATGTCGACGGCAACAAGGATCGGGAGTTCGTCAAGTTCCTCGATCTCCCGGCGCGGACCCCCACCAGGTTCCAGCTCGCGGTCAACGGCCCCGACGCGCTCCTCCGCGACCACGGCTGGGGCCCCGTCGATGCGATGCGGATGTCGCGCTCCCCGTGGGACTACCGCGAGTTCATTCAGCGGTCGAGAGCGGAGTTCGGCGTCGCAAAACATGCGTACGTGTCACGCCGGTCAGGCTGGTTCAGCGACCGCACGGAGTGCTACCTGACGGCCGGCCGACCGGCCGTCGTGCAGAACACTGGGTGGAGCGACCACCTCCCCGCCGGAACCGGTCTGCTCCCCTTCTCGACCATCGAGGAGGCCGTGGAAGGGCTGACCCGGCTGGAACGCGACTACGCGGTGCACGCGCGGGCAGCGAGCCAGATCGCGGAGGAGTATTTCGCGGCTGAGCGCGTCCTGCCGCCGTTGCTCGACAGGGCCATGGCGTGACAGGCGTGGCACGCGTAACAGGCGTGACTGGCGTGACAACACTGCGTATCGCGATGGTGGCTCCGGTCGCGCAGTCGGTCCCCCCTGTCCGGTCCGGCTCCGTCGAGACCGTGGCGGCCCTGCTGACCGACGGCCTAGTGGCGCGCGGACACCAGGTCACCCTGTTCGCCACCGGGACATCGACAACCACGGCGCGACTGGAATCGACGCTCGAGGGCGGATATCACGACGACACCTCGCTCTGGCCGTGGGAACTGTGCGAACTGTTCAATCTGGCCGCCGCCG
>CALBET010000786.1 GCA_937888665.1 uncultured Acidobacteriota bacterium | reverse complement strand
CTGTGTACCCTTGCATGATCACGGCGATCACGGGGCCAGCCACGAGGACCAGAAACGGCAAATCCGCCGCCCCGAACTCTGCGATGACCACCCCCGCGGCCAGCGGCTTGAGGATGTTGTAGGCGGTCATCGCCAGGAACGAGTAGAGGAACATCAAGAGGAGCGTGTGGCTCTCCTCCTCACGAACCTCAACGACCGGTGCGAGCAGGCGATGGACGATAGCCATGCTAGGGCGCGCTCTCGACCCCTGGCGCCGACGTCCCGTGGCGCTGATACAGGTATGACGCCCCCACGAGCAACAGCCCCAGCGCGATGCTGCTGAAGATGCGGTAGATGGAGTCCAACTGGGAGAAGTCGACCGTGAACACCTTCACGACCGTGACGCCGAAGACCACGATCGCGAGATACCGAATGGGGGCATACCCGCGCTTGAACCCGGCCGCGGTGAGCGCGGCGGCGTACGCCCCCCACGTGGCGGACAGCATCATCTGTCGGATCAACTCCGCGCTCGAGCCGAAGCGCAGCTCCGTCGCCCGCAGTTCCCAAAAGGCGTGAATCTCCGTCGACAGGGTGACCAGCATCAGCAGATTGGCCGCCACCACCGCCGTGGCCAGCGCCACCGGGTGCCCTTGGCGTCCGTCCGGATGGCTCCGCACATGCAGCCAGGCCACGTAGCTCACCACGCCCACCAGGAAGAAGCCGAGCAGAGCGCGTCGGTTCAGAATCACGGTGTAGCCTGCGGGAACAGGGTCGAACTGCACCGCGAAGAGCCGGATGGCGGCGACAGCGAGGAGTAGCGCGCCCACGCTCCGAAGCCAGGCGCGCCGTTCACCAAGCCCGATCCAGACCAGGCCGGCCGCCTGGGTGGCCAGAAGGATCGGTGTCCAGGCGCCATCAAGCGGGACGGCGACCGCGGTCACCGCCAGGGTGATCGCCACGCTGAGGGTGTGCTTGGCCGCGCGTGGATCGAGACGCCGGACCAAGGCCGTGACCCCCGCATACGCGGCGGCAAGCGTCGCCGCCACGAGTGTGGTGAGCGCGTACCGGGATGGCGCGAGCACCGCGTGCAGACCGACGAAGAGTCCGAGCCCCGCGGCCGGCACGAGCAGCACGTCGGCGGCGTGCAACCGTGTTCGAACCCGTCTGATGACCTCGACCTGCGCCGCGACATGGATGCCAGCGATCGCGAGCCAGGTCAGCGCGGCCGGCACCAGCCAGGACTGGTCCGGCCGGCTGTCGGCCCAGGCGAAGAGCGGCGTGGCGACAGCGACCCACAGCAGCAGGCGGCTCCACATACCTTCTCGGCGGACCGAGAGGACCACGCCCACGCCGGTCACCATGATCAGATAGACGAGGAAGGCGAGTCGGTGCGGCGTCAGGACCGAGAGCGAGGCCAGGTGATACCACGCCGGGGTTGTCCACAGCGCGAGACGGACCCACCTGGCTTGGGGATGCGACGACCGGCGCATCTGGTACAACACCCACAGGAACAGTGCCGCGTAGATCGTGACGAAGAATTCGGTCGTCAGGTACGCACTGGGGCGAACGAGCCGGGCATGCCAAATCGGGACCGTGAGTCCGGTGAGCAGAAAGCTCATCAGGTTCACGGCCGGCCAGTCCCGGCGGTGGGCGAGGTAGACGACCGCACCGATGAGCAGTGCGGTGTAGCCAAAGAGGCTGAGGTGGCTGTCGGCGTCGCCGCCGACCAGAAACGGCGTGCTGAAACCACCGAGCACGGCGACGACGGCGAGCGGTTGCGACCGGAGACGGTCCGCTTGTACCGCGGCTAACCCGGTGATCGAGATGAGCAGCCCGAATCCGGTGGTCGCGTTCAGCAGACCGTACAAATTCAGGGCGGCGTACACGGCCAGGTACCAGATGGCGATGCTGCCTCCAACAAGCGTCGTGCCGAACCGGGCGTGCCCGGCTCCCACGGCGCGACGACCCGCCACGAAGACGAGCGCCCCCGTGAGGCCGCCACTCGCCACCCGGAGCGGTTCGGTGATCCACTGACTTGCGAACGCGTACCGAATAAACAGACCGACGCCAATAACCAGTGCCGCCACCCCGACATACAGCATCCACCGCGTGCCGATGCGGGTCTCGAGTCGTGCCGCGGTCGTCTGGCGCGGGGGCTCCACCGGCGCGTCATGCGGTCGCACGTATGCCGGCGCCATCGGCGGAGCGGCAGCGCTGGCGGCGGGAGCGTCGACCGCATGTTTCGACGCGCCGAGGTCATGTGCCGCCTCCACCATGTCCGTGTCGCCGGACGGGGGAGGGGCGTGTCGAGCGTGACGGAGTTGGTCCTCGAGCGCCGCGATCCGACGCTCGAGCCGAGCCATCGCGTCTCGGGTCGCCGCCGCCCGGCCGAACGACACGAGCGGCAGCACCACAGTCAGGAACAGTGCGACGACGACCGCAATCAGGAACGCAAACATGGCTACCCAAGTCGCCCGAGCGCTTCGGCGGCCGGAGACTCAGGCCAGACCGGTGTGGGCGCCGCGATGTAGCCGACATGCGCCAGTTGGCTCTGGAAATAGACGATTTCCGCGGCGTAGAACAGGAGGCGGCCGGCACTCCGCGCCACCAGGCAGGTCAGTGCCGTGACCAGTGTGAGCCAGCCGACCTGCCCGGGGGCGGCCGCCACCAACGGCGTGGCGGCGACCGCGGCCACGAGCAGCAGCCCGTTCGCGGCACACAAACCGGCGCAGACGACCAGTCGCCGGCGAACGAACCGCCAGCCTGCGAGGACCGCCCCGAGTATGCTCCGTCGGTCCTCGACCACCGCACGCACCCGCGCGTAGTCGAAGACGAGACCCGCGATGCCGACCAGGGCGCCGAACAGCACGAAGAGGCCCGCACGGACCGCGGCCTGCCCGACCGGCGAGGCGCCTCCCGCGAGCCACTCGAACAGCGTGCCGAACAGCAGGCCCTGGACCGGGCCGAACAGCACGCCGTAGGTCACCCCGGCGATCAGCCCGAGCCGGACCAGACGCGAGGCGTAGAGCCCGCAGGCCGAGAAGAACCCGGCCGTGCGCGTGGGTCGACCACGCGCGTAGCGGTCCAGGATGCCCCCGGACAGGAACGTCCACAGCACCACGAGGCCGCCGAGGAGATAGCCGACCAGGCGTGTGTGGACCGGTTGGGTCCCCGTGAGTGGGGCAGCCAAGCCGCCGAGTTGGGCGGCGCACCCGGTGACCGCCGATTCCAGCGACCGCGTCAGGCCGATGGCCGGGGCGGCGCACTGCCGCCACCATTGCCCCGGGACGTCATCGGCGCTACCGACTCGCATGGTCGAGGGCGGCGCCTCATGGAGAAGCTCGTGGAGGGGGATCGCCAGCGCGAGCGTCAGGAGCGCTGCGGCGGCCAGAATCACCGGTGCTCCGAGCACCCGGCCCAGCCCGTCCCGGAGGAAGGAAACGATCGGCATCACGCGGTTCCTGGGCTCTCACCCCGGACGCCGACAGCCCGTCGCGCCTTCGACATCTGGACCCATGCCGGAGTTAGGTCGAGCGGTCTGGCCGCCGCAGGGCAGGCGCTCTGACGCCCAGAATGCTCACCCTACTCTCGTACGGGCCCTATCGATAGTCGTCCCGTACAGGGTGGAAGACATCGATGATCCGGCACTCGGTCAAGGCGCGCCCTGAGTGGGTCACGTTCGGCGGCACGAAAGCCACCATGCCAGCACCCAGGCGCTGCGTCTCACCACCGATCGTCAGCTCGAACTCGCCTGCGAGCACGTGCGACACCTGTTCATGAGGATGTGCGTGCTCCGGAAGCGTCGCGCCGGCCGCGATCGTCCAGTTGACCGAGGTCATGGTGACCCCGGTCGAGAACCGGCCCACGAAGCCCTCCATCGGCTCGCGGCGAGTTTGATCGGTCGGGGAGAGGAACGGCATGTCGTCAGTCCCTGAGTCCGAAGGTGTAGACCACGTTACCGGCGGCGATGGTGATGTACTGTTTGCCGTCAACGGCGTAGCTCATGGGAGACGAGTGCACCAGTCTGCCCACGTTCATGTGCCAGAGTTCATCGCCGCTCACCGCGTCGAGCGCAAAGAAGTAGCCGTCAACACTACCGCTGAAGACGAGGTCACCGGCGGTGGCCATGATGCCGGCCGTCGAGCGCGGCTGAATCTCAAACTCCCACCGCATGTTGCCGGTCTTGGGGTCCATCGCCCTGATGGCGCTCTGATAGTCGTCGGCTGGGCCGGGTCGCTGCCCACCGCCGCCGGTGAACTGGTCGCCCTCGACGTAGTCCTCGTCCCGTTTGTAGTAGGTGTCCTCACCGTCATAGGCCTGCACGTAGAAGAGCTCCGTGCGTGGGCTGTAGGCAGGGGAGAACCAGTTGGTGCCGCCACCGACCGGCGGGGAGACGGTGGTGCCTTCGGCGCTCGGGAACGTGTCAGGAATACGGATCGGCCGACCCTTCGAGTCGAGACCCTCGGCCCAGGTCTGTTTGGCGAACGGCTTGCCCACGAGGAACTCACCGGTCACGCGATCGATGGTGTAGAAGAAGGCGTTGCGGTTGGCCCACATCATCACCTTGCGCATCTCGCCATCCATCTCGAGATCCGCGAGGATCGGCACCTGAATGGCGTCCCAGTCGTGGACGTCGTGCGGGGTGAACTGGAAATACCATTCCATCGCACCGGTTTCGTGGTTCAGGGCCAGGGCGGAATCGGAATACAGGTTGTCGCCCATGCGGACGTCGCCATTCCAGTCCGGCCCGGGGTTCCCCGTGCCCCAGTAGACGAGGTCCAGGTCCGGGTCGTACGCGCCCGTGATCCAGGTGGCCGCGCCGCCGGTGCGCCATGAATCGCCGGCCCACGTCTGGTTGTCCGGGTGGTCAGGGCCGGGGATCGTGTTGGCACGCCATTCGAGCTCTCCGCTCTTTGCGTTGTAGGAGTCGATGAATCCGCTAACCCCGTACTCGCCACCGGCCATGCCGGTCACGACTTCGTCTTTGACGATCAGCGGGGCGGCCGTCTTGCTGTAACCCGCCCGGTAGTCGGCCAGCTCCTTGTCCCAGACCAGATTTCCGGTGCGCGCGTCGATGGCCACCAGGTGGGCGTCGAGCGTGCTCATGTAGAGCGTCTCACCAAGAATCGCCACCCCGCGGTTGTTCCGCCCGCAACAGATACGCAGGTCGTCCGGCAATGGGTGGTTGTAGCGCCAGTACTGCCGGCCGGTCGCGGCGTCGACCGCGACCACGTTGCTCGGCGCCTCCGTGATGAACATGACCCCGTCGACCACGACCGGCACCGTCTCCGACCGGTCGAGCTGCGGAATCTGATACGCCCACTTCAGCTCCAGGTCGCCAACGTTTCGGTTATGGACCTGGTCGAGACCGCTGAAGTGCTGACTGTCGAGCGTGCCCGAGTACATCAGCCAGTTCTCCGGCTCATCCTTCGCGTTGAGCAGCCGTTCCCACGTGACGGGCGAGAAGGACGGCGTCACGCCAGGCTGCGACTCGGTTTTCTGGGCAGAGGCGGGCGTGACCCCCGTGGCGAACACGCCGAGCGCGATGACAATAGCAAGCCGTTTCATGTTCAGCTCTCCTCCCGTCGAAGCGAAAACAGATATGCAACCAGGTCGTCCACTTCGGCATCGGTCAGGGCGCCGTCAACGCTGGGCATGGTCGAGCTTTTCACCCGGTCAAAGGAGCGCACGTCGCTCTTCGAGAATGACCAGAGGTTTTCGTTGTCGTCCATCAGCCGCATGGAGAACGTGTCTTCGTTCATCCGAAGGCCCTCGACGAGGGACCCATCGACCTGCGTGACCCGAAGGGTCCACCACCGCGGGTCGACCTCCTCGTCCGGCGTGCGCAGGTCGCTCGCGAGCTCGTCCGGTTTGCGACGGTTCCCCACCTGACTCAGGTCTGGACCCCGCCGGCCGCCATCACCGTTGACCATGTGGCAGCTGCCGCAGTTGCCTTTGCCGGCGAAGAGCTGCTGCCCGTTGGTGGCATTGCCAGGCAGGTCGACGTCGGTGGTGTCGTTCAGCGAGTTCAGGTAACTCACGACCATCCAGGTCGACTGGTCGGTCGATCGTCGGCTGATGCCGACCATCTGCGTGTTCGGGATCCCTTCCCGCACGATCTTGAAGAGCCCGGCGTCGGTGCTGGCGCTGCGGAACCCATTGGTCAGATCGGGACCGCCCTCGCCGCCCGAGCCATCATTACCATGGCAGCGACCGCACTGCTGCTGAAACACACGCTGGCCCATTCGAACATCGAGCGTGCCAGTAAACAGGTTGTCCGCCGTTGCCTCTTCTCGAGGTTGGGCGTGCAGGGCGGCTGGGGCCGTCGTCAGGGACAGCAACGCCAGGAGCATCGGTGTCACCCATAGACTACGCATCGACATGGTGCCCTCCAGAGGATCGGGTATTTTTCACGTGCTGGCCGGTACCGGGCCCCGGCACACCAGCATCATAGCTGCTTCGGGGGAGGCGTTCCGGCGCCTGGGTTGATCCGGGCGACGATATCACGCGCCCGGCGCACGATGCCACGCTCATACCGGCCGATCGCCCGGTATCGGTCGGCGCGCCGTTGCACAAGCTTCTTCGGCTTCAGGGTCGAGAGCGCGGCGAGGTGATGCACGACCCGCTCGAGAACCTGCCTGGCCGCCGCGTCCGGGTCCCGTTGCGCGCCGCCTGGCGGCTCTGGCACGATATCGTCGATCACGCCCAGTTCCAGGAGGTCATGTGATCGGAGTTTGAGGGCGGGCAGCAGTTCCTCGCTGCGGGCGGCATCGTGGAGCAGGATGGCCGCGGCGCCTTCCGGGGCGATCACCGAGTAGATGGCGTTCTCCTGCATCAGGATGACGTCGGCCAGCCCGAGCGCCAGCGCACCACCCGAGCCGCCTTCGCCGATCACCACGTTCACGATCGGAACCGGCAAACGGGCCAGCATCCCAAGGCACTCGCCGATGGTCAGGGCGACGCCGCGCCGCTCGGCCTCCATCCCGGGAAACGCGCCGCGCGTATCGACCAGGGTCACGACCGGCAAGTTGCATTTCTCCGCCAGTCGGAGCAGCCGCTGGGCTTTTCGGAACCCCTCCGGCATCGGCTTCATCTCGCCCGATTGGGCGATGAGCATGACTGGATGCCCCTGGAGGTTCGCCACGCCGCCGACGATGGCCGGGTCGTCGCCGAAGCAGCGGTCCCCGTGCAGTTCGCTGAACGATTGGAAGACCCGCTGCACATAGGCGTCGGCGCGCGGCCGCGACGGCATGCGGGCCAGCCTGATCACTTCGACCGGGGTGCGTGTGGACTTCGGGGTCGGCGCCAGCTGGACGGTCGGCCAGGAATCGGACCGGTTCGGCGTGAGCTGCGAGACCAGCACCGCGAGCCGGTTCCGGAGAAAGGAGCGCTCGACGATCATGTCGATCATGCCGTTCTTGATCACGGCCTCGGCCCGGCGCTCCGATTTCGGGATTACCTCGTCGATCGTGCCTTCGACGACGCGTGCGCCCACGAATCCGATCTGCGCGCCCGGTTCTCCGATGAGGATGTCGCCGAGCGAGCCGAAACTGGCGAATGTGCCGCCAAAACTTGGGTTGGTGAGCACCGAGATGTAGGGGAGCTTCGCGGCCCGATGCTCTGAGACGGCGATCGCGGTCTTCGCCATCTGCATCAGGGCCAGCACGCCCTCCTGAATCCGCGCTCCGCCACTCGCGATGATCGAGACCACCGGAAGCCGGCGTCGGGTCGCGACCTCGAACGCGCGGGCCACTTTCTCCCCCACGACTGAACCCATCGTGCCGCCGAGAAAGTCGAACTCCAGCGACACGAGCACGACCGGGCGGCCATCGAGTTGCGCCTCACCGGCGAGCGCGGCCTCCTGCATGCCGGTCCGTCGCTCGGCCTCCCGGAGCCGGTCACGATAGGGTCCGCTCACGCTGAAGTCGAGGGGGTCGGTCGAGAACAGCCGCTTGCCAATCTCGCGGAAAGAACCGCGGTCGGCCAGGTGGTCGATCCACTCCTGCGCGGCCAGCGGGCTATGGTGCCCACACCCGGTGCACACTCGGAGTTCCGCGGCGAACGCGGCCTCGTCCACCTCGTGGGCGCACTTGCGGCACGTGTGGGTCGACGGTGCCGGCGCGGATTCAACGGTGACAGCCTCTTCGACTACAGCCACGGCGAACCTCGTTTCGAGGAACTCCCGCGACGGCACGGGAGACGGAAGGTACAGGACGCGCGGACGCCGTCGCCCGGCGTCGCGTGCACGTGGGGCCCCGTCTGTTCTATCGGCTAGATGCCCCGATTCGGACAATCCAGCCTATCAGGCAAATCGTCGGGTACGGCCGTCGACGATGTAATAGTTGTGTATCCCAGCTCGTCCAGGGGACTAGCCTGCCGCCCGCCGTGGTCAGCCGTTCGTCAGGAGAACAGTCCCTTGAGTAACTGCAAGCCGATCAATAGGACCATTGGCGAGAAGTCCAATCCGGCCACCGGAGGCACGAGCCGTCTGATCGGAGCGAGCACCGGTTCGGTGAGGGTGTGGGCGATCTGGGCGATCGGGTTAGATGGTGGCAGCCGCATCCAGGAGACGACGATCGCCACGAAGACGACGAGCGTATACAACTCAATGATCTGGATCATGTCTCGCCCTGCGGCCGGCTGGTCGTTCTGAGTCCCGTGACCTTGAGAACGCCGCCGGCCTGATCCGTTCGTTCGAGTGGCGGTGACCGTACCGGTCGCGGCGCCGCGGCGACCATCACCGTCGTAAGCTGTCGCGATTATAGCCTCCGACTCACCCGGCGCCGCCGGGGCGTCATCGGTCGGCCAGCTTGTTCGGCGCCTTCGAATTTGATTCAATGGTGCAGACGACCGCTGGTCTTTTTGTGCCGCCTGTTTCTTACAATCCCATGGAGCACCGCCATGAAATCTCGTTCGCTTAGGGTCCTACCGCGCGCGCTGGTCGCGGCGTTCGTCCTCGCGGCCGCCACCACGACGTTCGCCGCGGTCAAAACAGAACAGCGAACGACTGTGAAGTTCCAAGGCGCGCTGGGACGCGTGATGGGCCTGTTCGGTGGCGACGCGGCCAAGGACGGCATCGTGACCACGACCGTCGTTGCGGACGACCGGATGTACACCAGTAGCGACGACCGGCGCGCCCAGATCATCGACCTGGCCGAGGGCCGGATGTACGACCTCGATCTGCGCGACAAGAGGTACGAGGTCACAACGTTCGAAGAGCTGCGCGCCCGGATGGAGGAGCTGCGGGAACGTGCCCGGCAGCAGGCCCCACCCGACGCGCCGAGCGGTCAACGCGCCGAAGACGGGGAGCCGGGGCCGGAGGTCGAGGTTGACTTGGACGTGCAGCGTCCGGGCGAGCGGCGCGACGTCAACGGGCACCAAGCCGAGCTCGTGGTCACGACCGTGACGGTCCGCGAGAAAGGCCGCACGCTGGAAGAGGCCGGTGGCATCGTCATGACCGCGCGCTCCTGGATGACGAACGATGTGACCGGCATGGAGGAAATCCTGGATTTCCAGCGGCGGTATGCGGAGGCCCTGGGTGAGATCTTCGGCTTCGATACGTCGGCCGAGCAAATGACGTCGGCGATGGCGATGTTCCCTGGTCTGGGCGAAGCGATGAAGCGCTTCCAGGACGAAGGCGTCCAGGTGAACGGCACCGCGATGCTCACCGAGATGACGTTCGAGAACGTCAAGGGTGGGGCCCAGGTGGTAGAGCCCCCCAAAGTGGAGGAAGAGAAGCCCCGTCGCGGCCGATTCGGCGGCTTGGGCGGTCTCGGGAATAGGGTGGGACGGGCGCTTGGCGGTGGTGGCGATGACAACGCTGGCGAGCCGCGTTCGACCATTTTCGAGACGGCGAGCGAGCTGCTGAACATCGACAACGCTCCCGAGACGAGCATGCTCACGATTCCAGCGGACTTCAGGGAGAAGTAGGGTCGAGGGGCGTGCAGAGGCCGACTGTGTCACTTCGAGTGAAGGCCCCTCTGGTCGGCGGCGTGGCCATGTTGCTGGTGATCTGGGTGCTGCTCGGGCAGGGCGAGCGCCGCCAGACGCAGCAGTGGTTGGCGGAGGAGCGGTTGGCGCAGGAGCGATGCGCCTTCGCGCCGACCGACGTGGTGGAGATGGGGCAGATGCCGGCCGAACTGGGCGAGTCGTCCGGGCTTGCCGCGAGCCATGCGCACCCGGGCGTGTTCTGGACCCATAACGACTCGGGCGATGAGCCACGGCTGTATGCCCTCGACAGCGCGGCGTCGCTGTTGGCGACCGTGCAGGTCACGGGCGCGACAGCTCGTGACTGGGAGGCGCTGGCCCTCGGCCGCTGTCCAGAGGCGGCCGACCGGTCCTGCCTGTATGTTGCCGACATGGGGGACAACCGGTCGGTGAGAGAGTCCGTCGCGATCTACATCATCGAGGAGCCGGACCCGTTCGCCGGCGACACCGAGGTCGCCCTGGTGGGGACGGTGCCGTTCGTCTATCCAGACGGACCTCACGACGCCGAAGGGCTTGCCATCACGGCGGCAGGCGATTTGATCGTCGTGACGAAGGAGCGAGAACAGGCGACGCGCCTGTTCGACATACCGGCCGTCGATATCGCGGCCGCTATCGGCGGAGGAGGGATTCTCACCCTGGGCGCCAGTCGACAATTGCCGATCGGACCCGACCCGCTTGCAGGGCGCATTGTCACCGGCGCGGCGCTCAGTCCGGCCGGAGACGTGCTCGCCGTGCGCACGTATTCCGAGATCTACCGTTTCCGGTGGCCCATCGGCGATACACCGGAGCAAGTGGCGGAGGCCTGCTACCTCGGCACCGACGAGCCACAGGGGGAGTCGATTGCGTTTCGCGCCGATGCCGATGACTGGTTCGTGCTGACCAGCGAGTCACACGTCGGGGAGCCCGGTTTCCTTCAGGCTGTGCGCTGTGGGCCAGGCGAGGGAACCTCGCGCTAGCAGCCCGTGGTGAAAGTCCCGCTGCATTCGACCGACGCTGAATCCGGCCGA
>CALBET010000785.1 GCA_937888665.1 uncultured Acidobacteriota bacterium | reverse complement strand
CGATCGGATTCGAGCTCGACGATGGTCTCCAGAGCGTCGGCGCTGGCCACCGTGTGATAGGTGGTCCAATCGTCCGTGGTGAAGGCGTTCGAGTCCGCGCCAAGCCGTTTGATCGCCTCGTTGTAGGCGTCCGTCGGGTAGGTGTCCGTCCCGCGGAACATCATGTGCTCGAAGAAATGCGCGTACCCGGAGAACCCGGGTTCCACCTCGTTGCGCGAACCGGTGCGCACCACGGTGTAGTAGGCCACGATCCCCGGGCTGTCGTACTCGACCCCGACCACTTTCAGTCCGTTGGCCAGCTCGAACACGCTGACCGGGAACGGGAACACCGGCTCCGGCATCTGCGCGCGGATGAGGGCCGGCGGCACGAACAGCACGGCCAGCAGTGCCGCAGCCGGACCGAGCCAAAATCGGATCATCAGGGTGGCTCCTCGTTGCAGGAATCGCGCTCGTGGTGCGCCCGCTGGGCCCCTCGCCGCAGACCGCCCACGGAACACACCTCAGTATAATGGGCCCGATGGCTGTCCAGCCGACGTCCCGCGCGCGGACCGGCACGATCGCCGTGCCACGGCCGGTGCTCCTCATGCTGTCCGCCGCCCTGGTGGCGGCGCTGCTGGTCATCGCCTTCCTGCTGGGCCGGGAAACCGAGCGAGGCGGGCCACCCGTCGAGGCGGCCCTGACTCAGCCGTCATCGGCGACCACCGACCCGCCCCCCGTCGCCCGCGTGGTATCACCCCCCGAGTCACCGCCGCGCACTCCCCGCTCCCCGTCTCGCTTCGCCGAGTCGGAGCCGGCCGTGCGCCAACCCAGGTCAGCAGACGCCCCGTCGCCTCTGGTACCCGACAGATCGCCTCGGACCGCGCCGGTCGATACCGTAGAGCAGGCCGCGGTCGCTCGCTACCTCGCACAGGTCAACGCCATCGCGAGCGACGGCGCCGGCATGGGCGACCCTGAGTCGATGGCGATGGCGATGCTGGGCCAGGCCACGAGTGGGGATTGGACCCAATTCGACGCGCTCGGCGACGCGCAGCGGGCGATGGTGAGACAACTTCGCGGCGTGCACGCGCCGGCCGGATGCCCAGAGTGTCGGACGTATCACCAGCAGATGATCACCCTGCTCGACGGCGGCGCCAGCCTGCTCGAAGAGGTGAAGGACGGGGTCGCGTCTGGCAATATCGGTGCACTTGGCACGCTCGCCACGACCGCCCAGCGACTGCAATCGGACGCCGAAACCGCGCAACGCCTCGCCGCCGCCATCCAGACCAAGTACGGCCTGTAGGTGTACCTGGCGAGGCGTCCGGCGGGCGGGATGCCCCGGCGGCCCCAGATGGCAAGTTTTGTGGGTCAGGGTTCCAGGGGACTAGCCGCAGTCGCGGTCGAAGGCGTCGATGTGCGAACGCTCGCCGAACACCACCAGCACGTCACCTGCCTGCAGGTGATAATCCGAGGGCGGGCTGGCCACCACGTCGCCCCCACGTTGCACCGCCACGACGGTCAGCCCCCACCGCTGTCGGATGTTCGCTTCGGATACGGACCGGCCCACCACGGGGGCCTGCGGCCCCAGTGCCGTCTGGTCGAGCTGCTGCGACGCCTCGGCGGTCGTCGCATCGAAGAAACTGACGATCGCCGGTTTCACCACCAGATGCGCCAACCGCGTTCCACCCAGGTGATACGGATTGACCACCCGGTCGGCCCCCGCCTGGCGGATGCGCCGCTCGGCCCCGTCTTCGGTGGCCCGCCCCACGATCAGCAGTTTCGGATTCAGCGCGCGAGCGGTCAGCACGGTATAGACGTTGTGCGCGTCGTCGTTTACACACGAGACCAATCCGCGCGCCTGGCGCACGTTCGCTTCCAGCAGCGTCGCCTCCAGCGTGGCGTCGCCGGTCACGGCCGGCACTCCGGCCTCGGCCAGCGGGCGTGTCCGATCCACTCGGCTGTCGACGACCACCACCTGGCGACCGGCACGCCGCAACTCCTCGACAACCGCCCTCCCCATCCGCCCGTAGCCGCACACGATTTCGTGGCCGGTCATCCGTTCCATTCTGCGGGACCTCCGTACGCGCCCCAAATAGTGGCGCAACTCTCCCTCCATGACCGATCGACCGATCTCGGACGCAAGGAAGAAGAAAATGCCGAGCCCGGCCACCAGCAGCAACACCGTCAGCAACTGACCGGGCATGGACAGGGGAAAGACCTCCCCGAAGCCCACGGTGGTAATGGTGATGACCGTCATGTAAAACGCGTCCCACCAACCCACGCCTTCCAACACGCGGTAGCCGACCGTGCCGCCGAGAAACGGGACAGCCGCCAGTATCGTGGCGCGCAACAGACGCCTCGGGCTGCCAATGGCCGTTCCGGGATCGACGCCAGGAGAATTGTGAGCCACGGGTATCAGATCGCGTGTGAGCGGCCGCCGCCATTGGGCCGAGCCGCCCGGCTACCTTACATCAGCAACCGGTGGCCCGACGTGCGCCGCAACGGGTCGACGCCCCGGACGCCTCACCACGGGCTGCTAGATACGCAGTCTACGGGTCGGGTACTCCCGAGCCGTCCTCGTCGTCCAGGTGGGCGAAGAACCGCAGATCCTCGCCGGTGAGTCCCTTCGTGGCCCAAATAATTTGGCCGGTGTGTTCCGCCAGATGCTCGACGACGTGGTAGACAGCCTGCTGGACGGTGACGTCGTACCCCTGAATATGCCGCGGCTGGATGAGATCCTCCGGCGACAGACCAGCCAGCACCGCATCAGCGTCATGGACGGCCGCCTGCAGGCGGGCTATCAGCTCCGAAACCGGCAGCGGATCGCGGCGAGCGAACTCAGCATCTCGGTCGCGCGACACGGGCGCGCCGCCCACGCCACCGACGATCCACTGCGTGATATTGCCGCACAGGTGCAATACCAGGTTTCCCACCGCGTTCTCGATGTCGTGCCGGCGGGTCCAGATCTGCTCGTCGCTCAACCGGCCCACGCAGTACTCGATACGCCCGAGTCGAACCTCGAAGCGCCGTCGCGAAACTCGTAGAAAATCGTCGGTCAGCCGGGTGGCGAGGGAAGCGTCGATAGGCATCACTGGTGGGGCGCCGGACCGGAGGCGGGCGCGGCCGTTCTGCCTATTCTGGACCATCTGCCGACACGGCGGAGCGGCGAAGAGCTGTTTACGTCACAATGTGGCGGTCATGCCAACCGCCGCCCTGCAGTTGATCGGCATGCTGTGCCGACTTGACGTGGACCGGGTGTTCTGCGTGCCGGGCGAGAGCTATCTGCCCGCATTGGACGCACTGACGGCGGAGCCCGCGATCGACCTGGTGACCTGCCGGCACGAAGGCGGTGCCGGGTTGATGGCGGTGGCCGACGCGAAGATGACCGGCCGTCCCGGGGTGGCGTTCGTGAGCCGGGGGCCGGGCGCCACCAACGCCGCGCTGGCCGTGCACACGGCCGAACAGGATGGGGCACCGCTGGTCTTGTTCATCGGCCAGCTTCCACGCCCCAACCTCGAGCGCGGCGTGTTCCAGAAAATCGACTACGTGCGCACCTTCGGCGACATGGCGAAACAGGTCGTCGAGGTGCACCACCCCGACGGCCTGATCGCGGCGGTGGTCGAGGCGTTTCGCACCGCCGTGGAGGGGACTCCAGGACCGGTCATCGTGTCCATCCCGGAGGACCTGTTCGAGGAAGAAGTCCGCGACGAGCTGCCTGATCCGGCGCCGAGCGAGGCCAGACTCCCCCCGGCGGACGCCGTGGCCGACGTCGCGCGCCGGCTCCGCGATGCCGACCGTCCGTTGCTGCTCGTGGGTGGCGGAGCGCGCAGCCAGGCCGGCCGGACGGCGCTGGCCGCATGCGTCGCACGGTGGCAGGTGCCGGTCGCTACCAGCTACAAGCACCAGGACCTGTTCGACAACAGCCACCCCTGCTTCGCGGGACACCTCGGGTTCGGGTTGCCGCCGGCGGCATGGCAGCATCTGACGGACGCCGATCTCATCGTGGCGGTCGGCACCAGGCTCAACGAGATCACGACACAGGCCTTTCGGGTTCCGACGGCGCCGACCCCCGGGCAGCCGCTGGTGCATGTGCACCCGGACCCCACGCAGATCGGACGTGTGTTCGACACGGCGGTCGGCATCCAGGCCGATGCCGTCCCGTTCCTGGACGCGCTCGCGGCGCACGCGCCCTGTGTGCCGACGGACACCCCCGGGCGTGCCGCCTGGCGAGGGCGTCTTCACACCGTGGTAGACGAGCTGGCGCGCTGGACCCCGGAGTCGTCGCCGCCGCCGGACGGCGTCGATTTCGGACATGTTGTGGCGGCGCTCGGCGCGCACCTGCCGGCCGACGGCGTCGTCACCATGGACGCCGGTAATTTCGGTAGTTGGCTTCATCGCCACTTTCGGTTTCGGTCGAGCCAGCTCTTGCTGGGAGCGGTCTCCGGGGCGATGGGGCTGGGGACACCGGCGGCCGTGGCGGCGGCGCTGCGTTATCCGACCAGACAAGTCGTCGGCCTCGTCGGAGATGGGGGGTTCCTGATGACCGGATCGGAACTTGCGACGGCGGTGCAGTATGGTGCCCGGGTGCGCCTCTTCGTCGCCAACAACGGGAGCTACGGCACCATCCGACTGCACCAGGAAAAGCAGTTCCCGGGACGCGTCGCGGGCACGACGCTGACCAACCCGGACTTTGCGGCGCTGGGGACGGCGTTTGGTGCACTCGGTTTGACGATTGACTCGCCCGACCAGGCTGAGACCGTCGTCCAGACCGCGCTGGCGCACGACGGCCCGGTGGTGGTTGACGTCCGCACAAGTCTCGAGCGACTCTCGACGTTCGCGACGCTGTCGGGCCTGGCCGCGGCAGCCCGGAATTGACCAACGGACTCGACCCACTATCGACGATGACGACGCCACCGAAGCTCACCGTCCTGCTGGTCGCGGCCACCGTCTGGCTGGTGGCGACCCCGCGCGCTCAAACCCCAGACTTTGAGCAGGCCCGCGACGACACGGTTGCGTTGCTCCAAGACCTGATCCGCCTCGACACAAGCAGTCCGCCCGGCAACGAGACGCTGGCCGCCGACTATGTGAAACGCGTCCTCGACGCCGCAGAGATCCCCTCCCGCATCGTCGCGCTCGACCCCAGCCGGGCCAACCTGGTGGCCAGACTTGACGGCGACGGGTCGAAGCGGCCGCTGCTCCTGATGGCCCATACCGATGTCGTCGGCGTAGAGCCCGCCGACTGGAGCGTCGACCCCTTCGGCGGCCAGATCCGCGACGGGTATGTCTACGGCCGCGGCGCCTCCGACAACAAGGGCCAGCTGGCGGCCATGATCCAAGTCATGCGCATGCTGCAGCGTCGGCAGGTGCCGCTGGCCCGCGACGTCATCCTGCTGGCCGAATCAGGCGAGGAGGGCACGACGGAGGTCGGCATCGACTTTGTCGTCGGCGACCATTGGGACCACATCGATGCGGAGTATGCGCTCAATGAGGGTGGTCGCATGAGCGCGTCCGGCGGCACGGTCCAGACGGTCAGCATCGCGACCACCGAGAAGGTGCCCTGGCGAGGCATCAAGCTCATCGCCCGCGGTGTGGCTGGGCACGGGTCGGCGCCGCGACTCGACAACGCGATCGTGCACCTGGCGGCAGCCGTGGCCAAGGTTGGGGCCTATCAGGCGCCCATGCGGCTGAACGAGACCACCCGGGCCTACCTGGAGCGTCTTGCGCGCATCAGCCCGCCCGATGCCGCATTCCGCTATCGCAATGTCGAAAGCCGGAGCTTGGGCAGCGACATCCAGGATCAGCTTCGACGGAGCGACATCGGAATCAATTCCATGCTGCGGACCAGTATCTCGCCCAACATCATCACCGGAGGATTTCGCCGCAACGTGATTCCAGCGGACGCGGAAGCGGAACTCGATATCCGCGCGCTTCCGGACGAAGACCTGGACCGGTTCCTGGCGACCCTGCGCGACCTGATCGACGACCCGGCGGTCGAGGTGACGCGCCCGACGAGCATGCGGCCCGCGGCGCCGCCGTCGTCGCTGAACAGCGAGATGTTCCAGACGCTGGAGCGCGTCCAGGGCGAGATGTTCCCGAATGCCATCACGCTACCCACGATGCTGGTGGCATCGACCGATTCCGCACAGGTGCGGGCCCGAGGCGTTCAGGCCTACGGCATCGGCATGATCAGAGACGACCTCAGCGGCGTCCACGGCACCGACGAGCGCCTGTCCATTGACGGGTTGGGACTGTTTCTGGAGTACCTGTATCGGGTGGTGGTCGAAGTGGCGGGGAGGGACTGAAAGGAGAGCAACCACGCAGCAGTGATGGTAGCGCAGGCCGGTCGGGCCTGCGATCGCACGGCAGTGATGGTGGCGCAGGCCTTCAGGCGGCAGTGATGGTGGCGCAGGCCTTCAGGCCTGCGATCGCACGGCTGAAGCCGTGCGCCACCGCCACCCTGCGAGCCCAGGGCAACCTAGTGGATGACCTGATCGTCGGTGGCTTCCTCCATCCAGTCGTCGATCGGTTCGAGATGGGGGACCTCGAGAGCACGCACAGACTTGATGGCTAGCTGCAGCGCCTCATCGGCCGCGCACGGAGCACCCTCATCGCGAAGCCGGGCACGTGTCTGTCGGAGTTGGCGGAGCACCTGCGCCCTGTCGAACCGCTGGCCTTCACAATGCTCACAGAAACCCATGCTGACAATCCCTTTCGTCGTCGCCCTATCGCGACCAGGTCACGACCTCAGGATGACAGATCTGGACGTCGAGCGCCAGCCGGCGGCACGACCGGGACCACCTCCCTGCCGCCGAGCGGGCGCACTCCAGTCGGGACAGGAGTGCCCCATGTATGAGACACCGATATTCGATCACTGCCCCCAAACCACTGTTGGCGCTGGGCTCGGAGCCTTCAATGGACCGGCACGGAACATGCATCATGGACGGGTGACTGTCTTGCGACGAAAGGAGCACGCTATGACTCGTTTCGCTCTCGTTTTATCCAGCATCCTTCTCGTTGCGGCATGGTCCGCGCCAACCGACGCCAACGCCCAGAATCGCGCTCGTCGGCGAGATGCTGGCGCTTCCCAAGGACAACGGTCTCCGGGTGGGCGGTCGCCGGCTCGCGCCAATGCCCCGGAGCGTCAAGCCCCGTCCCGAGCGAGGGCTCCGCAACGTTCCTCGCCAGGACCGGCCCCGGCGGCCCGCTCGCAAGGTGGCCGCTCGGGCGGCGGCCCGACGGCTCGCGCTCCACGCCGCGACGCACCTGACGCGGGTCGTACCGTGCGTACTCCACGCTCTGGACCCTCGGCCACCACACCAGCCGGCCGTGAGGCGAACGCGCAGCGGGCAGGCAACGGAAACCGGAGGCAGGACGGCGGAGCCCAGCCGGGCCCGCGGTCGGGTCAACCGGGAACCGGCGGGGCCAGGACGGCGCTCGTGTGATCTCGCCTCGCGGCGGAGCCGCGACCGTGGACGGTCGCGGCCAAGAGGGCCGGCGTGTGGACAACGGCGTGGGTAACGGTGGCCAGAATGGCCGGCGTGTGGGCAACGGTGGCCCAGACGGCCGGCTCGGCGCCGCGGGCGTGCGTCCCGGCAATCGTGGCGACGCGCGTGTCGTCGGCGGACAGCCCAACCGCGCGCCTCGGAACGCCAACGTGGTCGGGTCCGCGGTTCGCCGCCCAACCCTCCGCTCCAGGCCAATCGTCATCAACAACAACTATGCCAACGGCGGACGACGGGGCGGCGCGCGGTATACCCCGTATGGCGGGCGCCACGGGTACGGTCGCCAGCACATCTACGGGTCGTACTTCTACTTCCCGGGCTACAGCACGTTCAACGTCGGCATCGGGTACGGGTCCGGCTACCGGTACGACCCGTACTGGCATGGCTCCTACGGTCGTACCTACGGCTACGATGCCTATGCCTACCAGTCGTATGGGGACAACTACTACACCGGCAGCCTGCGCCTCAAGGTACAGCCGCGGTTCGGTGAGGTCTTCGTGGACGGGTACTACGTCGGCCTGGTGAACGACTACGACGGCGTGTTCCAGCGGCTGCGGTTGGAAGAGGGGCCGCACCACATCGAGATCACGGAGGCCGGTTTCGTGCCCTTGGATTTCGACGTGCTCATTCTGCCGGGGCAGACGATCACCTACGAAGGCTTCCTGAGTCCGCTCTGACGCCGGGAAATCAGTACGAAGGCTCCTCAGCCGGCCCCGTCTCCCGACCATCGAGGGGCGGGGCCTTTTGTTCGAACCGGGGAGCGCCTGGTGCGCGCTAGTCCCCTCGCTCTTTTCCAGGCAACTCCGCTCGCGACCGGCCGCAATGCCAGCACTCGCTAAACTGCGTTTCGATGGCCTCTCCGCAGATACAGGCCCAGGTCGCGTCCTCGCTCGCCAACGGCGCTCGTGGGCGCCGGTAGTCGTCGGCCAGGGCCTGCGCTCGGTCGCGCCGCTCGTCGTCGAATACCCACACCGACGGCCGCACCTCCATGCTGAACAGCGTCCCGCCCTGCAACGGGACGACGTCGTCGCCACGCACCACGGCGGAAATCCCCTCCTGCTCCAGCAGCGCCTTCAGCATGTGGGCATCGATGCCGTTGGCCGCGGTGTAGATTTTCGCGAGATCCGACATGGCGCCTCCGGTCGCCGCTCGGTCGACGTCGCTCTATCGTAGCCCCGTGGACGCGGGCAGCCGCGACGGCACCGAACACCATCAGACCACCGTCCGTATAATCTGAGTGATGTCCCACTCCGACCGCGCCCGCCAGTTCTGGAGTACCTACACGAAGGATCTGACGGCTGACGACTTTCAGCGGCTGTTCACCCGAGACGCGCGCGACGCGTATGACTATTTCGCGCGCGGCTTCGATCCGGCCACGCTGCACGGGCTGCCCTGGCACCGGCGACTGTTCGTACAGTCCCGCCTATTTTTCATCGCGTTCACCTCGCGACTGTCGCCAGCGCGGCGGGCCTTGTTCGGCGTCGCGATGCTCTGCGCGCTGTTCGGGATGGCCGAGCTCTTCTCCGGGTTTGGGCTGACCAATATTCCACTGATTCCGTTCGTGCTGAATCTCGGTATTCCGGGACCGGCGTGGTCCGACGGCACATTCTGGTTATTCGGCGGCTTCGTGCTGGTCAATCTGCTGGTGCTGCTGGAAGTCGCCGACCGCCTGAGTCTGAAGCACGACCTGGACATCGCCCGGGAGATCCAGCTGGCGATGCTCCCCAACGACCGCTTCACCGGACGTGGTATCGAAATAGCCGGGCGCACGCGCCCCGCAAATACCGTCGGCGGAGACCTCTACGACATCGTGCGACTCGGTGACGACCGGCTCCTGGTCGTGCTGGGAGACGTCTCTGGAAAAGGCAGCCCCGCGGCGCTCCTCATGGCACTGCTGCTCGCGATGCTCAGAACGCTCGCGCCGGACGATCTACCGCTCCCGACGCTGACGGCGCGGCTGAACCGACTCGTCTACGACCAGGCTCCGGGCGCCCGGTTCATTACCTGTTTCTTCTCAATCATCGACCTGCGAGACGGACAATTCACCTACGTGAACGCCGGCCAGACGCCCCCGTTGCTGCGCCGCCAGAACGGGGTCGTCGAGAAGCTGTCGACCGGCGGCATCGCACTGGGTATGTTCGACCAGTCCGCATACGAACAGTCCCAGACCCGGTTGGAGGCCGGCGACCTGCTGGTGGCGTACAGCGACGGCATCACGGAGGCGGAGAATCGGGCCGGTCAGCCCTTTGACGAGGACGGCCTCGAGCGCGCGATCCACACCTATGGGAGTTCGCCCGCGCCTGACCTCGCACGCACGCTGTTCACCGTCGTCGAACAGCACGTGGGTGACATGAAAATGATGGACGACCTGACCATCGTCGTCGTGAAGCGGACCGACGCAGTACCGCCTCCTCTGCCCCACGCAAGGTGACCACCCGGCGTCACGGTGGCGGCCTCGGGTTATAGAGCCACCGGGCGAACCGGCTACGGATCGAACGCATCTTCTTCAACGCGTGGGAGAATCTCTTGCTGGCGTTCGCCGATTGCGCCATCGCCGAATACCGTAATCTGCCACGACAGTGGTGGATGTTGCCCCTGTTGCACACACGGACCACACTGGACATGCTGAGAACACAGAGAACCACGCCACTCCTCGAACATCGCCTCCCTCACGCCGGCGTCGCCGTGGCCCTGGTCGCTGGCCTGCTCGCCGTGCCCACGGACGCACCCGCGCAGCCCCCGCGTCTCTTCGTCGACGTGAACGGCGGCACCCAGGTGTCGACGACCGACTTCGCGGACAACGTCGTGTTCACTGAGTTCATCGAGGAGGGCGATCTCAACGCGACGTACGCGGTCGACACCGGTCTGATCATCGACGTCAGCGGTGGGATCATGCTTGGAAAGGGACTGGCCGTCGGCGGCGGCTTCACGCGCTTCGACCGCAGTCACGACGCTCGCGTGGATGCCCGTGTTCCGCATCCGTTCTTCTTCGACCGCAGCCGCTCCATCAGCGGCGCCGCGCTCGACCTTACCCGGCAGGAACACGCCGTGCATGTTCAGTTGCGGTGGTTCGCGCCGGTGCCCGGCCCCGTCCAATTCGCGCTGTTCGGCGGGCCATCGTTCTTTTTTGTCGATCAGGATCTGGTCACGGCCGTCACCTTCACGCACAGCTTTCCGTTCGATACCGCCAGTTTTAGCTCAGCCGCGACCCGCAGTTACTCGGAGTCGGCGACCGGGTACCACGTGGGCGCCGATGCCGCCGTCTTCTTCTCGCGGTATCTCGGGATCGGCGGGCTGGTCCGATTTTCCCGCGCGTCGGTCGATTTCACCTCGGAGGACGGCGGGCAGTTCGCCACGGATGTCGGCGGCCTACACCTGGGCGGCGGACTTCGAATGCGATTCTAGGTTGCCGGTGCGGGGCGCCGGCAACCGGGTGGCGCAGGCCTTCAGGCCTGCGATCGCACGGCTAAAGCCGTGCGCCACAAGCC
>CALBET010000784.1 GCA_937888665.1 uncultured Acidobacteriota bacterium | reverse complement strand
GAGACCGTCTCCAGCCCGTGCAGATCATAGAACAGCCGCAAGTAGCGCTCACCCGTCAGCTTTTGCAGGGCGTACGGCGACAACGGGGCCGGTAGCATGTCTTCCCGCTTCGGCAGGGCCGCCGTGTTGCCGTAGACGGACGACGAACTGGCGAACACCACTCGCTTCACACCGTGCCGATGGGCGGCGACCAACAGGCTCAGGGTGCCGGTCACATTGGCATGATTGGAGGCCAGCGGGTCCATGATTGATCGAGGCACGGACGGAATAGCGGCCAGATGCACGACATAGTCGACCCCGTGGGCCGCCCGGTCGGCAACCTCGGCGTCCGCGAGATCGCCGACGATCAGGTCAACGCCCGCGAGGTGGGCCAGGTTCTCCCGCCGCCCGGTCGTCAGGTTATCGACGACGCGTACGCGCTCGCCCCGCGAGACCAGTTCCTCGCAGACGTGTGACCCGATGAACCCCGCACCGCCCGTCACCAGATAGGTAGCCATGTGTCGTGTCTGTCAGTTGCGAGCAGCCCGTGGTGAAAGCCCCGCTGCATTCGTTTTCACGACGGGTTGCCAGTCCCCTGGACGGGACTAGGGGAAACCACCGCGCGGAATTCCTGGCACCACACGGAGCGCGTTCTCGTAGTAGACCTTGCGCAGGATGTCATCCGACAACCCCAAGCCATACATCTTCCAGAACGCGTGATAACGCCGGTAGTAGTCGAAATATTCGTCGTTGGTTTCGAACGTCCGCCAGTAGTACGGAAATTCGTCCGGCGCATACGTGTCCTTGCCGAACAGCACCCGGTCGGAATACGCCTCGAAGAAGGCGCGCGCGGCTCGAGGCTGTCGTCCCAGCTCATAGAGAATCGCCCCGGTTCCGACCACGACGTTGGGCATCCGGTCGAGCATCGCGCCAAGTCGATCGAGGTCGTTCGCGTGCCACCCCATGTGGGCGGCAATGAAGCGGGTGTTCGGATGCCGCATGAACATCCGATCGCGCTCTCCCATCATCGTGTCGAAGCTTGGATACTCATCGGACGGCATGCGGCGGCCCGGACGGAGGATCAGTTCGAGCCAGCGCTCGTTGTGTCGGTCGACCGGCTGGTAGAACTCGCTTGGCTCACCGGTGTGGATGAGCACCGGAATATCGAGCCGCGCGCACATCTCCCACACGGGGTCCAACTCCGGGTCGTCGACGGTGACCCGCTGCCCCTGGCCGTCACGCACGCTGATTCCGAAATCCTTGAACAGCTTGAGGCCGACCGCGCCCGCCGCGACATCTCGCTCGAGTTGCGCCGCCGCTCGATCGCCGAACCCAGGGGTGACACCGCGACCGAAATCAAGATTGGCGAAGAACACCATCCGACCCGGATGTGTGCTGCTCTTGATGGCCTCCACGCTCCGGGACAGCGTCTCACCGGACCCCCCGCTCAGATTCACCAAGACCTGCAGATTGAGCTGGTCCATCTCCCCGATGATGGTGTCCCAACGCGCCCCCGACACCCCGGGTCGATGATGGCTGTGCACGTCGACGACCGGAAACTTCGCGCGCGGAACCGGATGCTCCGGCACCACGAGTGTAGACCGCGGCGTGTAGTCCTCGACGCTGAGCGACTCTTCCGCCCCACCCGCGCCACGCCGACTCTGCGCCGCCAGCGCCCCGGCGACGCCGACCAGCACGAGCAGACACACGCCAACGAGTCCGCGGCGCATCATAGGTGTCCTTCCCTGACCATGTTCAACTGGGCCGCTTCAGCCCGGATTCCGCCCTTCGCTCTCGCACCGCCGAACCCGTCCGTCAGACCCAAGGGCGCGCACCGCGCGCCCGCGATCCGCCGAGCCGGG
>CALBET010000783.1 GCA_937888665.1 uncultured Acidobacteriota bacterium | reverse complement strand
CCCGCGGCGCGTCCCGTCTCGGTGACCGATCCGGTCCCCGGATAGAACGGGTATTGGTGCACGGACACGTAGAGCACGCTGGGATCCTCGTAGAACATCCACTGGGTGCCGTTGCCGTGGTGCACGTCATAATCGATCACGGCCACGCGGTCGCAGCCGGCGGCGCGCGCCGCCGCCGCGGCCACCGCGACATTGTTGAACACGCAGAACCCCATCGCCCGGTCCGCCTCCGCATGGTGCCCGGGCGGACGAACCAGCGCCATCGCCGGGGCGCCGGTCGCGAGCGTGTGCTCCACCGCCATGACGGTGGCCCCGGCCGCCTCGAGGGCGACGTCGTACGACTCGGGGGACGTATAGGTATCCGAATCGAGCCGGAGTCGTTGGCCGGCGGTGGCGGCGATCTTGTCAATGTAGTCGGCATCGTGGACACGAACCAACTCGTCCCGACGCGCGCGACGGGGCGCCGTCACGACCCCTCCGGTCTCGGCCCATCCACGGCTCACCTGGCTCATGACCCTGGCACGTGCCGGCTGCTCTGGGTGGCCATCAGGGGTCTGGTGCTCACTGAACCGCTCGCTGCTGACAAGAATCATGAGGCGCGCTCCACGCGGTCAGGACACGAGCAGCGCCGCGGCGCGCTCCGACAGGGTGCCGAGGATCCGTCCCAGGGCCTGCTGGTGCTCGGCGACGACGCCGTCCCCGTGGGGATCGGGGACATCGAACGGCTCGCCAATCGCGATCGCGGCAAGACTGAACGGCCGGGGGATCTGCGTGCGATCCCAGCTCCGGGCGGTCCAGTAATGGTCCACCTCGATATGAAACGGCAAAATCGGATTCCCGGTCGCGCCAGCGAGCCAGACGGCGCCCGGTTGAACGCGCCGGGCCGGCCCGCGAGGCCCGTCGACGGTGAATGCGGCGGGCCGACCCGCCGCGACGTCACGCTTGAGCTGCACCAACGCTCGCCGGGCGCCACGTGAGGTCGACCCCCGTGCGGTCCCGTAACCGAAGCGACGGATGATGCGGGCGATCCACTCGCCGTCGAAGTTCTGACTGGTCATGACCACGATATTGCGGTCACGCCAGAAATACGTGGCGGCCAGGATCCGCCCGTGCCAGAACGCGAAGATCGGCTGCCGATGCTGGGCCAGAATGGCGTCGTAGTGCTCGGCGCCCTCGACCCTCCACCGAATGGTGCGACACAGGGCCCCGATCACCGGTGCGCCAAAGGCAGCGATCACCGCCGCCTGGCTGAGCTGCCACCGAGACAGTGCCTGCCCCGTCTGCCCCGTCACCGACTATCCCCTGGTTTCCGGGCGAGGCGTTCGTCTGGCCAGGCGCAAGGAGGGAGCAGCCAGGCGGGCTGTGACCCCGCTGAGTCGATGCCGCGACGTCCGCCCGTACGGGCGCCTCGCTCGGAAACCACCCGCTACATCCCTTCGTATTCGGGTCCGCCGCCACCCTCCGGCGGCACCCAATCGATAATCTGGAACGGGTCCATGATGTCGCACGTCTTGCAGTGGACGCAGTTGGAGGCGTTGATCTGCAGTCGACGACCGGTGCCGCCGTCGGCGCCGGCATCCTCAGGCACCATCTCGTAGACGTTGGCGGGACAGAACCGCACACACGGATTGCCATACTCTTCGCGGCACCGCGTCCGGCAGATATCCGTGTCCTGCACGAGCAGATGCACCGGCTGGTCCTCGTCGTGTCGCGTGCCCGAGTAGTGCACGTTGGTCAGCTTGTCGAATGTCACGGCGCGGTCCACCTTCACCGCGTTGCTCGAGACATCCGGGTCGGGGTGCTCGGTCCGGTAGTAGCGGGCCATCCAGGTCAGCCGCCGGTGCCCAGGCTCGCTCGACAGCCGTCCCCGGGGTAGCGCACCACCCGTGAGCAACGACAAGCCAGAGAACGCCAGACCGGCCAGCATGCCGCCACCGAACGACTGATGCACGTTGCGCACCGGGTAGAGCTCACGTCGCACGCTGCCGGTGTTGATCAACTCCTGATAGGTGGCCAGCGCGGACGCGGAGACATCGCCCGCTCGCACCGCCTCGAAGGCGGCGTCGGCTGCGCAGATTCCGCTCTTCATCGCCAGATGGATGCCCTTGAGACGCATGGAATTCAGGAACCCTGCGGCGTCGCCGACAATGAGCGCCCCGTCCACGTGACAGCGTGGAATCGCGTACCAGCCGCCTTCCGGCAGCGCCTTGGCGCCGTACCGCACCATCTCGCCACCCGTCAGCAGCTCGGTGATCAGCGGATGTTGCTTGAATCGCTGAAACGCCATGTGTGGGTCGAACAGCGGGTCCCGGTAGTCGAGTCCCACCACGAACCCGACTGCGAGCTTGCCCTCTGGGAGGGCATAGATGAACCCGCCGCCGAACTCCTCGCTCCGCAGGGGGTAGCCCATCGTGTGCATCACGGTACCGGCGTCCAGGCGGGCGGGCGGCACCTCCCAGAGCTCCTTGATCCCGATGGCGTAGGTCTGCGGTGCGGGGCCGTCGAGTCCGAGCTTCTGGACGAGGGTCTTCGTCAAGTTCCCCCGCACGCCGTCGGCGAAAATCGTCACAGCCGCGTGGATGTCGACCCCAGGCTCGAACGTGCCTTTCCGCTCCCCGTGCTTGTCGATGCCGCGGTCCCCGGTACGCACCCCGACCACTCGGTCGCCGTCGTACAGCACGTCGGTTCCGGCGAACCCAGTAAAGATGTCGATGCCTTCGGCCTCTGCCTGTTCGGAGAGCCAGCGCACGAAGCGGTTCAACGAAATGATGTAGGCGCCGTGGTTCTGGAACGGGTCAAGCGAGGATGGAATGGGGGGGAAGCGGAGTTGTGACCGCTCAGTCAGGTAATAGATGCGGTCGCCCCGCACCTGGGTCTCAACTGGGGCCCCACGGGTCTTCCAGTCCGGCAGGAGTTCGTCGAGCCCGGAGGGATCGAGCACGGCTCCAGACAGCATGTGCGAGCCGCTTTGCCGCGACTTCTCCAGCACGGCGATAGACAACGGCTCGCCACCGTCATGCTGCTGCCGTGTCGCCAGCCGGATCGCAGCGGAGAGCCCGGCCGGGCCGCCGCCGACGATCAAGACATCGACATCGAGGGTTTCCCGCTCCAGAGCCGCCTCCCCTCTGCGAACTAGCCGTCGGCCTCGAGTGCGGCAATCAGAGCCGGCACGACCTCAAACAGGTCGCCCACGATGCCGAAATCGGCCACCTCGAAGATGGGTGCGTCAGCGTCCTTGTTGACGGCCACAATCGTGCGGGCGCCTTTCATCCCAACCAGATGCTGAATCGCTCCGGAGATACCCAGCGCGAGATACAGTTTCGGCGAGACGGTTTGACCGGAACTGCCGACCTGCCGATCCATCGGTAACCAACCGGAGTCGCAAATCGGCCGAGAGGCCGCGACCTCCGCGCCGAGCGCGACGGCAAGCGTTTGAGCGAGGGCGATGTGCTCCTCGCTCTTGATTCCGCGCCCGACCGCCACGATCCGCTCGGCCTGGGTGAGATCGACCGCTTGCTTCGCCTCCTGGAACGGCGGCTCCACGGTCTGCCGGATCGCCGCACCGTCGAGCTCGACCGGGTGGCTGCGGATCGGGGCCGGTGACTGGCCACGGGTCAGCGCATCAGGACGAAACGCGCCGATCTGGAAGCTGGCGAAGTGCGGAGCCGGACCGGTCGGCGCGACATCGGCGACAAACTTCCCCTGGAACATCGGCCGGACGAAGGTCAAGCGACCGTCTCGCGTCTTCGTCGCCACGCAGTCGGTAATGAGCGACCGCCCGAGTCTGGACGCGAGCCGGGGAGCGAACTCTCGTGTCTGATAGGTATGGGACAGTAGTACGAGTTCCGGTGCCACGGCGGTCACCACCGCGGCGAACGCGGCCACGAAACCGTCCGGGGTGTAGGACGCCAGGGCCGGGTGTTCGACCGTGAGCACGGCCTCGACGTCAGCGGCGGCCAGTTGGACCGCCACGGCTTGCAGATCGACCCCGGCCACGGCCACCTGTACCGGCTGACCAAGCTGCTGGGCAGCGACAATCGCCTCCCAGCTTGCCTTGTTCAGCACTCCGTCTCGTTGTTCCGCAATGACAACAACCATTTAGATGACTCGCGCTTCTTCCCGAAGGACCCGGACCAGTTCGATGGCGGCCTCGCCCGGCGATCCCTCGATCAACCGCGTCTGCTTGCCCTTCTCGGGAACATACA
The DNA here is from genome assembly GCA_937888665.1 of uncultured Acidobacteriota bacterium. Taxonomy (GTDB): domain Bacteria; phylum Acidobacteriota; class Vicinamibacteria; order Vicinamibacterales; family UBA8438; genus UBA8438. The sequence goes on along the minus strand of CALBET010000783.1, from coordinate 3,214 downwards.
ACTCAAGGATCTCTTGGTGTGGCGTCAGATCCGGCGACGGCTCGACCACCCGCACGTCTTTTTTCTTCGCGGCCATGATGCCCTTCAGCGTCGCGTAGCGAAGCTGGTTGATGCCACTCTGAATGGTCAGCAAGGCCGGTGTCGGCATAGAGACCCACTGGAACCACCCGCCTTCGAGCTCGCGTTTCACCCGAAGCGTCCCGTCAGTCACCTGGACCTCCATGATGATCGTGGCATGTGGAATCTCCAGCAACTCCGCCAGCACGACGCCGGTCTGGGCGAAACCCTGGTCGTCCGACTGCAGCCCCGTGAGCACGAGGTCGAACGCCTCGTCCCGCATCGCGGACGCCAACGCCTCGGCCACCATCCCGCCGTCGGCGGCAGCCAGACGGTCGCTCTCGACGCGAATGGCCCGGTCCGCGCCCCGCGCCAACGCCTCACGGATGACCTGCGCCACCCGGGCCGGGCCGGCCGAGCAGACCACGACCTCGCCGCCGTGCCGCTCTTTCAGCCGCAGCGCCTCTTCGAGCGCGTAGGCGTCCGGTTCGTTCATCTCGAAGCTGGCGTCGCGATCCTGCACCCAGGTCGCGGCGTCGTCGATGCGCAGCGGCCACTCGCGCGTGACCACCTGTTTCACACAGACGGCAATCTTCATCCGATCCTCATCTCAAGCCGACCGGGACGCTCAACCAGCGCTACCCGTCGTGGCGTTTGAACAATAGAGACGCGTTCGTGCCCCCGAACCCAAACGAGTTCGACAGTGCATACTCGATGGTGGTGGCCCGCTTCACGTGGGGCACGTAGTCCAGATCGCAATCCGGATCCGGATTTTCGAGATTGATGGTGGGCGGGATGACCTGTTCGCGGATCGCCAAGGACGCGATGCCGGCCTCAAGCCCGCCCGCCGCCCCCAGCAGGTGCCCGGTCATCGATTTGGTCGATGAAATGGCTAGTTTGTGCGCGTGGTCACCGAAGCACCGCTTGATCGCCAGCGTCTCGATACGGTCGTTGAACGGCGTCGACGTGCCGTGCGCGTTGATGTAGTCCACCTGATCGGGCCTGATGCCGGCCTGCGCGATGGCCCCTTGCATGACCCGCATCGCCCCATTGCCGTCCTCTGGAGGGGCCGTCACGTGGTAGGCATCTCCCGACATTCCGTAGCCGACGAGCTCCGCATAGATCTGGGCGCCCCGACCGAGCGCGACATCACGGGCTTCCAGAATAATCACCCCCGCGCCCTCACCGATGACGAACCCGTCACGTTCCCGGTCGAACGGACGACTCGCACGCGTCGGCTCATCATTTCGGGTGGACAACGCCCGCATCGCGGCGAACCCGCCAACGCCCATGGGTGTAATTGCCGCCTCCGAGCCCCCCGCCACCATGATGTCGGCGGCCCCGCGACGGATCGTCTCGAACGCGTCGCCGACCGCATGGGCCGACGCGGAACACGCGGTGCACGTGGCCGAATTCGGGCCCTTCGCGCCCAAACGTATCGAGACGTGCCCCGCGGCGAGGTTGATGATCGCAGCCGGAATGAAGAACGGCGATATCTTGCGTGGCCCACCTTTCAGCAGCGCCCGGTGCTCGCGCTCGATCGTACTGAATCCGCCGATGCCAGACGCGAGGTAGACGCCGACGCGCGGCGCCATCTCCGGTGTCACCTCCAAACCGGCATCCGCCCGGGCGAATTCGGCCGCCGCAATCGCAAACTGAATAAAGACGTCCATCTTCTTGACGTCTTTCTTCGGCACGAAGTCCAGCGGGTCGAATCCGCGAACCTCACCCGCGATCTGCGACGCGAACTCATCCGCGTCGAACCGGCTAATCGTACGAATACCGCTCTGGCCGGCGCACAGCGCTTCCCAGGTCGACGCCGTTCCGATACCCAGCGACGACACGAGGCCGACCCCCGTGACCACAACCCGCCTACTCACAGTCACTCCCAGTCGAGAGCCGCCGTCTACTTCTTCGAGTGCGACTCGATGTAATCGACGGCCTCTTTGACACGGGTGATCTTCTCCGCGTCCTCATCAGGAATCTCAAGACCGAACTCTTCCTCGAACGCCATCACAAGCTCCACCGTGTCGAGCGAGTCCGCTCCCAGATCATCCACAAAGGACGCGTCCGAAGTGACCTCTTCCTCATCCACCCCGAGTTGCTCCACGATGATGCCCTTTACCTTCTCAGCAACCGCCATTCAACTCCTCCTACATGTACATGCCACCGTTGACCGACAACACGTGCCCCGTAATATACGCTGCTTCGTCCGAGGCCAGAAAGCCAATCGCCCCGGCGACGTCATCTGGCGACCCCAGTCGCCCGAGCGGAATCTGCGTGACCATCGCCGCCTGGGCTGCCTCACCGAGGTCCGCGGTCATGTCGGTGTCGATCATCCCCGGCGCGACCACGTTGACTGTAATGCCGCGACTCGCCACTTCGCGAGCCAGCGCTTTCGAAAACCCAATGACTCCGGCCTTGGTCGCAGCGTAGTTCGCCTGACCAGCGTTGCCCATCTGGCCGACCACCGAGCCGACGCTGATGATACGCCCTCCCCGCTGCTTCAGCATGGGGCGCAACACCGCGCGAGAACACGTAAACACCGCGGTGAGGTTCGTGGCCATCACCGCGTCCCAGTCAGGCGGGGACATCCGCATGGCCAGCTGATCCCGTACGATACCCGCATTGTTCACCAACACGTCAATCCGCCCGTACTCGTCGAGCGCGGCCCGGACCATCTCCGTGACCTGGTCCCGATCGGTCACGTCCACGCTGAGCGAGATGGCCGTGCCGCCAGCCTCCCGAATCTCAGCCACCACTGGATCGGCATGGTCGGCGCGAGCCGCCGCCACCACGACCGCGCCGGCCGCCCCAAACCGAAGGGCCACCGCCCGCCCGATCCCCCTGGACGCGCCGGTAATGATCGCGACTCGATCTTGTAGATTCCCCATGCTCGTCGTGGCGCCCCCCCCCGTACCGGCAGGGAATGACACGCTTGTTCCCCCCGGCTCCTTCGTCGTCCGGGTCACTCACTGAAGAGCTGTCACTGAAAGCTACGCAGGACAGGCGGGATTTGGCATCGCCTTGTTGTGCACGTTACCCGGCCAGGGACGCTAGCGCCCCGTCGACACTCGCCGGATCAGACGCCGACAACACCGTCGCGCTACGGTCGATTCGACGGATGAGCCCGCTCAATACCGAGCCCGAACCTACT
>CALBET010000782.1 GCA_937888665.1 uncultured Acidobacteriota bacterium | reverse complement strand
GATGCTGTCAGCGTCTTCCGCCGAGAAGAACCCACCGTCCGCATGCGACAGCTCCCGCCGCACGTAGGCCAACGTGTCGTCAGCCACCACGCGAAACGTCGGGTCGCCGGCCGCCTGTGCCGCCTCCAGCAGCGCCAGCACCAGCTGGGCCTGGTCGTACAGCATTTTCTCGAAGTGCGGGACCCGCCACTCCGCGTCGACCGAGTAGCGATGGAAGCCGCCGCCGACATGGTCACGCATGCCGCCCATGACCATGGCCCGCAGGGTGTCGAGCACCATCTGCCGAGCCTCGATGTCGCCGGTGCGCGCGTGCTCTCGCAGCAGAAAGAGCAGTTCTCCCGGACGTGGAAACTTCGGGGCGACGCCAAACCCACCGTTGTGCCGGTCGAACGTCCGGCCGTATTCCCGCACGCCGGCAGTGAGCACCGCGGCACTCGGCATCGCCCCGCCCGCGGGCTTGCCCGCCTGCGCGTCGCGCAGTCGGGTCAGCACCCCGTCGGCCGACTGCACCAGCTGGGCTCGCGACTCACGCCACCGGGTGGAAATCTCGCCAAGAATTTCCGCAAAGCCAGGTCGTCCCCATCGAGCGGACGGCGGAAAATAGGTGCCGCCGTAGAACGGCTTCAGGTCCGGCGTCAGCCAGACGCTCATCGGCCAGCCACCCGACCCGGTGGTCGCCTGCACGAACGTCATGTACACCCGGTCGACATCCGGGCGTTCTTCCCGGTCAACCTTGATTGGCACGAACTGGGCGTTGAGGAGCTCGGCGATCTCCGTGTTCTCGAACGACTCGTGCTCCATCACGTGGCACCAGTGACAGGTGGAGTAGCCGATGGACAAAAAGATGGGCTGGTCCCGCTCACGCGCCTGCGCGAACGCCTCGTCGCCCCAGGGATACCATTCCACCGGGTTATTGGCGTGCTGCAACAGATACGGACTGGGTTCCTGGGCGAGGCGATTCGGCATGGTCGTCTGTGCGGGGGGCCGGCGGGAGCAGCCCGTCAGCCGCGTGGTCAGTCCGAATCAGGCTCCTGCCAGCGAGGGTACGAGCCGAGCGTCCGGAGCAACGGGGCAAACTCGGCCAGGTGCAGCAGGGCTCGTGAACACGGCAGGTCTTCGCTCGCCGCGGCCAGATCGGCGTAGAACAGATACTGAAACGGCCGATCGGGAATGGGCCGCGATTCGAGTTTCGTCAGGTCGATGTCGCGCAGCGCGAAGACGCTGAGCGCCTTGAACAGCGCGCCGGCCTCGTTCGGCACGGTGAACACGATGGTCGTCTTGTCCGCCGACCCACCCTTGTCTTGTTCGCGACCAATAACCAGGAACCGCGTCGTGTTATCGGCGTAGTCCTGGACGCTCTCGTCAAGCACCGCAAGACCGAAGACCTCGGCCGCGCGCTGCGACGCAATCGCGCCGGTGTCGCGCAACTGTCCGTCATGAATCATCTTCGCGCTGCCGGCCGTGTCGTAGGTGGCAACAATGTCCACCCCCTCGAGCGTGCGGAGAAACCGCTCGCATTGGGCCAAGCCCTGTGGGTGGGAATACACCCGTTTCAACATCGCGTGGGTCGTCCCCTCGAGCGCGAGCAAGTTGTGGACGACCGCGAGCTTCACCTCACCCACAATCGGCAATTCGTGC
>CALBET010000781.1 GCA_937888665.1 uncultured Acidobacteriota bacterium | reverse complement strand
GTGTCGATTTGTGCAGATTTCAACCGGGAGAGGTACTCATCAGCCACATCAAGGAGTCCCGGACCCGAAGTAATCCCTCGTTCAACATACTCAACAAAGCGCGGACATGCCTGCGAAGTGAGAGCCAAATCGGGTGCGGCGGCGAAAGCATCGTCATAGGCGCGGCTAGCGATCGTCGCCCGAGTGCCAATCACACCGACACGCCCCGATCGAGTGGCTCGCACGGCACGACGAACGGCGGGGTGAACCACCTCCACCACAGGAACTTCGTAGCGTTCGCGAGCATCTCGCAAAACGGCAGCGCTAGCAGAATTGCAAGCGATGACCAGCATCTTTACGCCAGTTTCGACTAGGTGGTCCATGACGTTGAGGGCGTATGCGCGCACGTCCGCGATCGGTAACGGCCCGTAGGGGCCCCGCGCAGTATCGCCGACGTAGTAGATGGGCTCGTGCGGGAGTTGATCGAGAACTGCCCGGGCTACCGTCAGGCCGCCGACGCCGGAATCAAAAATGCCGATGGGCCGATCAGAATCGATAGCCTGAAAGTCAGTTTGTTGGACATTGCCCGTCACGCTCATAGAACCACAGGTTACGCCCACACCTGACCGTCAAGACGGTCTTCGGCTTCGTCTAGCGTGCCTTCGTAAGCGCCGGTCGACAGATACTTCCAGCCGCCGTCGCACACGATGAAGGCAATGTCGGCGCTCTCGCCGGCTTTGACTGCTCGCTGGCCTAGGCCGATGGCGGCATGCAAGATGGCTCCGGTAGAAATGCCCGCGAAAATACCCTCCTGATTCAGCAGTTGGCGTACGCGCCGCACAGCATCGCGGGGACCTACCGAATAGCGAGTGGTCAACACTGATTCGTCGTACAACTCAGGAACAAAGCCCTCATCCAGGTTGCGCAGCCCGTAGACGAGTTCGCCGTATCGCGGCTCGGCGGCCACAATCTGGATACCTGGTTGATGTTCGCGCAGATACCGTCCCGCGCCCATCAATGTGCCCGTGGTTCCTAGGCCAGCCACAAAATGGGTAACCGTGGGCAGGTCGGTGAGAATCTCCGGACCTGTTGTGTCGTAGTGGGCTTGGGCATTGGCAAGGTTGCCGTATTGGTACAACATGATCCAGTCTGGGTGCTCCTGCGACATACGCCGAGCAACTCGAACCGCCTCATTAGAACCGCCAGCACCGGGTGAATACACCACTTCAGCACCCCACATACGCAAAAGCTGGGTGCGCTCAGCGGAGGTGTTCTCCGGCATCACGCACACCAACCGGTAACCCTTCAGCCGCGCGGCCATCGCCAATGAAATTCCGGTGTTACCACTGGTGGGCTCCAAAATTGTGCAGCCCGGTGTGAGTAAGCCATCCTTCTCCGCCTGCTCCACCATGGCGAGGGCAGCGCGATCTTTGATGGAACCGGTAGGATTACGGTCTTCCAACTTCGCCCACAGTCGCACTTCGGGGCCGGGTGACAACCGAGGCAGTCCCACAAGTGGGGTGCCACCAACAGAATCTAAAAGGGAATCAAAGCGCATGTCAGCGCCTCTACCCTAACCGCCGGCGACGGCGGGCAAAATAGTGACCGAGTCGCCGTCAGCAACCGGGGTGTCAATTCCACCGAGGAAGCGCACGTCTTCGTCATTGAGGTACACATTGATAAACCTTCGCAGACTACCTTCTTCGACGAGCCGTTCGCCGATACCGGTATAGCGAGTATCCAGATCGGTAATGACCGCGGCGAGGGAATCGCCCTGAGCCTCAACGATTTTCGCCCCGTCCGTGTAGGGACGCAAAATAGTGGGAATGCGTACCTCGACGGACATAACCGAATCTCCATTTCACTTCATACGGCAGGCGCAACTGTGCTCGAAAACTTCGGACAACTCTCCGGACAGATCCCAGACTATGCCAGAGGCGTTGGCTCAGCGACCCGGCGTCGCTACTATCTGAACTTCCTCCTCAACAACCGCACCCTCCACAATCCGATAGGACCGGATCTCAGCCGGGCCCGGTTCGCGGCCGGACTCTCGGGTAGACACCAGCAAATAGTGCGCCTGGGGCTCTGATGCGTACGCAACATCAGTCCGGGACGGATAGGCCTGCGTTGCGGTATGAGAGTGATAGATCACGATCGGTTCCTCACCGCGAGCATCCATGTCGCGATAAAGCGCAAGCAGATCACGGGAATCGAACTCATAAAATGTGGGCGACCGAGCGGCATTGATCATGGGCACAAATCGACTCGGTTCATCTGAGCCCTCGGCCCCGGCAATGACCCCGCATGCTTCATCGGGGTGATCAGCCCGCGCGTGCGCCACGACAGCGTCAAGAAGGTCCTGTCCGATTCGCAACATTCCCTCAGCCTAGGTTCCAGCATTTACGGTGGAATTTCACACCCCCAGAGGTGAAAAATCGCTTCATAGGCGCGTCAACTTGCGCAATTGCTAAAAAGGGAGCAATGTGCCCCTCGCGATACGTACTTAACCGCTAACTTGACGCATTCGGGACCTGGGTAGTCCAGGCCCCCTACCCGGAGGTAATTCACGTGGCCAATGTTGAAATGCTGACGAATGGGCAGTTCCAAGCTGTCTATAACGTCTTGTCCCTGGCTCTGGCAGCCATGTTCGCAACCACAATCTTTCTTCTCGTAGTGCAAGCGCGCGTCCTTCCCCGCTATCGCGTCGCCGTCGTGGTGTCCGCGATGGTGTGCTTGATCGCCGCCTACCACTACTTCCGAATCTTCAACTCCTTCTCTGACGCCTACGTGGCCATTGAAGCCGGCGCGCCTGGCGTGCAGGATTCCTACCAGTTGGTGAAGGGCGTAGGCTTCAATGAGGGCTACCGCTATGTGGACTGGTTGCTTACCGTCCCGCTGCTCCTTTTTGAAACCATTGCTGTGCTGGCACTTCCCCGCGCCGTACGTAGTTCGCTGCTGTGGAAGTTGATTCCCGCTTCGGCACTGATGATCATTCTGGGCTTCCCCGGCGAGATCACCAACGAGATCGCTCCCAAGGCCGTATGGGGCGCGCTTTCTACAATTCCGTTCATCTACATCCTCTACGTGTTGTTCGTGGAACTCAGCCGGGCGGCAAAGAGCCAGCCCAACCAGGTGGGCAAAGAGCTGGCGGGTCTGCGCTGGCTGCTGCTGGCCACGTGGGGCGTTTACCCGATCTCCTACATGTTCCCCATGTTCGGGCTCGATGGTGCCGATTCCTTCGTGTACCGCCAGATCGGTTACTCCGTAGCCGACGTCCTTGCCAAGTGTCTGTTCGGTCTGTTGATTTACAAGATCGCTCGGATCAAGAGCTTCGACGACGATCCGGCCTTCGAGGCACAGGAAACAAAGGACATCCCAGTGAAGAAGGCTGACGCCTCGGCGTAAGCAATTACTTCACGCACAACCACATTGGTGCGCTGTCGTCAATCCTCGGATTGAAGGCAGCGCACCAGTGTTTCTGCCAGGTAGGTGAGCCAGTCGTACACATGAATCGCTGATGCACTCGGGTCGGTCTCAGCCCGGCGCACAAGGGCCTCATGGTTTTCTTCCTCGATTCCCAGACGAGTACCTAGGGCAAGACGAACATCATTGATCGCCAGCATCCATGCTTCGGCTTGATCTTCAGTCAGCGTTATCTTTGGTCCCGTCGCGGCCAACATGTCCAGGGCAATGCGGGCACGGGCGACTTTTCCGTCCCGAAGATCGCGCTCGGTATAGCGGCGAAAATCCACCGATGCTGCGTCATCGTCGGGATAGGCATCGGGTAACAATCGGGCCAGGGCAGCATCGTCAGGGCGCTGTGCGCTTTCGGCAATTCCTACCATCTGAGCAAGAGGGTCCAGTTGGTCTGCTGGCACAGGGTCAAGCAGGTCAATAATCTGGGTGAAAAGGCTCGACAGCAG
>CALBET010000780.1 GCA_937888665.1 uncultured Acidobacteriota bacterium | reverse complement strand
CCGCATGATCCGGATGCGTGGTCAAGCCGGGGTAGAACACCTCGGCAACCGCTGCATACGAGGTCAACCGCTCCGCGATCCGCTGCGCGCTCGCGGCCGAGTGCGGCACTCGCAGATACAACGTCCGCATCCCGCGCAGGAGTAGCCAGGCCTCGAACGGACCAAGCACCGCGCCTCGATAGCCGCGATCGTGGGCAATGCGATCCCAGTACGCGTCACACCGCGCCGTGACCAGGGCACCAGCGAGCACGTCCGCGTGGCCGTTGAGCTGTTTGGTCGCGGAGTGCATGACGAGATCGGCACCATGCTCGATCGGGCGACACAGCACCGGCGTCGCCAGCGTGCTGTCGGCCACGACACGAGCGCCGGCGGCATGCGCCGCCTGGACGGTGGCGGCGATGTCGGTGATAGCGCAGGTGGGATTCGCGGGGGTCTCGACCCAGACGATCCGGGTGCGGCCCGGTCGCAGCGCCGCGACCAGGGCCGCCTGATCGCCGTTGGGCACCAGATCGAGCTCGATCCGTCCGCGCGCGCCCAGTTCCTCGAGCCAGCGGCGGATCGTCCAGTACATCTGCCTCGGCGCAACGACATGGTCGCCGACGTCGAGGGTCTCGAAGACGGTGGTCGCCGCCGCCATCCCTGAGCTGAAGAGCAGCGCCGCGTCCCCGCCCTCGAGACGCGCCAGCAGCGTCTCCGGCTGGTCGTAGGTCGGGTTGTGGTCTCTCGTGTAGGTGCGCCCGCCCGGACAGCTCCCGTCCGCCGAGCGTTCGTAGGTCGTGGAAGGATGGATCGGCGGGATGATCGCCCGTGTTTCCGGGTCGACCCGCCCGAGCGCCTGCGCGGCGAGCGTCGAAGGATGATCGTGTGACCGGTCAGCCATAAATATGCCCATGCCAGGCGCCCCTGCACAGGGCCGGGTGGCACGTACCGACAGTGCCGTTGTCAGGCGGGTGACGAGCGGATGTCGACCGTGATGTCACGCCACTTGCCCTGGCGGAACCGTACCACGCTGAGACCGGCGCGCGTCATGTGCCCGATGACGATGGCCAGCCAGATATCGTGCGACTCGAGCCCCGAAGTCGCCTGGATGGCGGCACAGATGCCGAGCGGAATAATGACTTGGGAGGCGATTGAGATATACAGCGGGCTCCGCGTGTCGCCGGTGCCCTGCAGTCCGCCCGTATACGTCAGCGCGACGGTGACAAACAGCCCCGAGACGGCCAGGTACGCCAGCAGTTCGACGCCGAGGTCGACCACAATGCCATCGTCCATGCCGAAGATGGAGAGCAACGACCGAGGTATGGCAACAAACAGGGCGCCGATGAACACGGCGACCCCGAGTCCCATCATGGCCGCCGCCTGAGCCGATCGAGCGCTACGGTCCGGTTTCCCCGCACCCAGGTTCTGACCGGCCACCGCCGAGGTCGCGCCCATCAGCCCGACCGAGGTCCACGTGATGAGCGAGAACAGCTCCGTGTAACCAACGGAGTAGGCAGCCTGCGCCTCACCGCCGTACTCGAGCGACCCGATGAATCGCAGCATCAGGACTCCACCCAGGTTCATGGCAATACCCTGGATGCCGGCCGGAAGCCCGAACTTGAACAGCTGACGGATGATCTCCCAATCGGGTCGGAACGACATGGTCCGAGTGAACTGAATGACCAGCCGATGCGAGAACAGCAACCACATGAAGATGACGCCGGTGATACCGCTCGCCATCGCCGTTCCCATGGCGGCACCCGAAGTCCCGAAAGCTGGGATCGGTCCGAGACCGCGGATCAGCACGATGTTGAACACGATGTTCATGGCGGTCATCAGAATGCCGAGCCGCATCGGGGTCTTGGCGTCGCCCGCGGCGCGCAAGGCTCCGCTGAACATGAAGAACATCAGCATCCCGATGCTGAAGACGAACATGATCCTGATGTACGGCAGCGCCTCGACCTGCACCTCGGGCGGCGCGTTGATCAGCGTCAACAACGTCGGCGCCGCCCAGTAGCCGACGGGCGCCATCACCCCGACCGCCAGCACGACCGCCACCAGAAACGCCTGGTAGACGGACCGGTTGACCTTGTCATGGTCGCCGGCGCCGGCAAACCGCGCAACGAGCACACCCATCCCGGTGAAGACGGACGCCACGAACACGATGACGAGGATAAAGAGCTGGAGGCTGACCCCGATGGCGGCGTTGCCGGTGTAGCCGACGAAGTTGCCCACCATCGCCTGGTCGATGATGCCCTGCAGACCGCCGATGACGTTCTGCACCATCGTGGGCCAGGCAATATGCCAGACCGCGCGACCTAGGGGCCCCTCGACGATAGATCGATCGAACTTCTTCTTTCCCCGTGCGGAGTCGGTCATACGGTGCCGGTCAGTCGGAGAACGGGAATGCGGACACCGTCATGAGACGCGGTAGGATAGGCAGTTGCACGTGGAAGTCGCACCGACACTCTATCAGATTGAAGCCCAGGTTCGCGCCGCCCTCGACGCCTCCGGACCGCGCCACGACACGCACAACGCGTTCGCGCCGCGGCCGCGCACCGGGTGGCAGGCGGGGGTGATTCCAGCCGGGGCCCGCGCCGCCGCCGCGCTGGTGTTGTTCTACCCGGTCGCGCATCGGGTGCACCTGGTACTGACGCGCCGGGCCGGCACCCTGGGGCAGCATGCGGGCCAGGTGTCGCTGCCGGGCGGCTCGGTCGACGGGGACGAATCGGTCGAAGGGGCGGCGCTTCGAGAAGCACAGGAGGAAATCGGGCTCACCGCGAACGTCCGGGTTGTCGGACCACTCTCGCCGCTGTACATCCCGGTCAGCAATTTCGCGTTGCACCCGGTGGTGGCGGTGTCGGACGAGCGGCCACAACTCACACCCGCCGCGGCCGAGGTCGAGCGGATCCTGGAGGTCCCGATGGACGAACTCCGGCACCCGGATCATCTCAGACAGGGGTGGCGCTGGATTCAGGATCAGGCGATTCGCGTGCCGTACTTCGAACTCCAAGGGGAACGTGTCTGGGGCGCGACCGCCATGGTGCTGGGAGAACTCCTGGCGGTGCTGGAGGCCGGCGCGGCGGCGGTCGCGCCCCACGACACCTCTCGGTAATCCGGCCGCGTCACACGTAACGGACCATGGCCAAACGACCACCGCGCCGCGGCGCGCCGCTCTTCGACGAGCCTGACGACACGGACGGGCCTGACCGGCACGCCCCCTCCGCGGCGCCCCCGCCGCCTGGCGAAACTGACGTCGAGCTGATCGACGCAGCCCAGAGTCGCTATTTGAACTACGCGCTGTCGGTCATCACGGCGCGCGCCTTGCCCGATGTGCGCGACGGCTTGAAGCCGGTCCAACGGCGGATCCTGTACACCATGTGGGAGCAGCGCATCACGGCTGACGCCAAGCCCCGTAAATCGGCCAAGGTGGTCGGCGACGTCATGGGCAGCTACCACCCTCATGGCGACACCGCGCTCTACGACACCCTGGTCAGGATGGCGCAGTCATTCGCCCTGCGTTATCCGCTAATCGACGGGCACGGCAACTTCGGCTCGCTCGATGGCGACGCCGCCGCGGCGATGCGCTATACGGAGTGCCGGCTTGCCCCCCTGAGCGCCGAGATCCTTGGGGAAATTGACCAGGACACGGTCCCGTTCCGCCCCAACTACGACGGGACGAGGACAGAGCCGGTGGTCTTGCCGGCGCGCCTGCCAAATTTGCTGCTCAATGGAGCCACCGGGATCGCCGTCGGTATGGCCACCAACATCCCGCCACATCACGCGGGAGAAGTCTGCACCGCCCTGCTGAAACTGCTCGACAACCCCGAGCTGAGCAGCGCCCGGCTCTGCACCTACATCAAGGGGCCGGACTTCCCCACCGGCGGTCACATCCTGAACACCCCGGACGAACTCGAGGAGATCTACACGACAGGGAGCGGGGCGGTCCGCCTGCGGTGCACCTGGGAGGCGGGGCCAGGGACGAAGTCCACCAAGACCATCCACGTCACCAGCATCCCCTATATGGTCAACAAGTCACAGCTGATCGAGCGGATCGCCGACATCATCATTGCCCGCAAGCTGCCGCCCCTCCTGGACGTCAAGGACCTGTCCACCGACGAAGTCCGGATCGTCCTCGAGATCAAACGTGACGCCGACGAGCTGATGGTCATGGCGTATCTCTTCAAGCACACGCCCCTGCAGACCAACTTCGCGGTCAACCTGACCTGCCTGGTCCCGACCGAGCAGCCGGAAGTGGGCCGTCCGGAGCGGCTGGACCTGCATCAGGTGCTGTGGCACTTCCTGCGATTCCGACTGGACGTGGTGACCCGGCGTCTCGAGCATGAACTGGCGGCGCTCGAACGCCGCATCCACATTCTCGAAGGGTTCGAAATCGTCTTCGACGCGCTCGATGACGTGTTGCGGATCGTCCGCACGTCGGACGGCAAGGCAGACGCGGCCGCCAAGATCATCGCGCGCTTCGGACTGGACGCGGAACAGACCGACGCCATCCTCGAGCTGAAGGTGTATCGCCTGGCGCGACTGGAGGTGCTGGTCATCCGCGCGGAACTCGCGAAGAAACGTGAACGGGCGGCGCAGATAGGCGAGCTGCTTGAGGACGAAGCGCAACGCTGGACGCTCGTGCGGGATGAGCTGCGCGAGGTCAAACAGGCCTACGGGAACGCGAAGGCTGACCCGCGCCGGACCTTGATAGAGAGCGCCGAGGAAGAAGTCGAGTACAGCGCTGACGACTTCATCGTGGACGAGGACGCCATCGTGCTGGTGACGGCGGACGGCTGGATCAAACGACAGAAAGAGGTCCGCGACGTCAGCGCCACCCGACTCCGAGAAGGCGACCGACTGGTGGCGGCGCTGACCGGGAGCACCCGCGCGACCTGTGTCTTCTTCAGCAGCTTCGGCATCGCCTATACCTTGCGCATCACGGACATTCCG
>CALBET010000779.1 GCA_937888665.1 uncultured Acidobacteriota bacterium | reverse complement strand
TCCTCTTCGGCGATCAGGTCTTCAATGCGTAGCTCACCCGGGTCGTCCACGATCTCGGTGCGGCGCTCGTCGCCGTACTTCGCCTGCACGGCGCGCAGCTCATCGACCACGATGTCCATGAGCAGCCCCTCGCTCCCGAGGATCTCGCGCAACCGTTCGATCAGGAGCAACAGCTCAGCCAGCTCGTCTAGCACTTTCTGGCGCTCGAGCCCGGTGAGCCGCTGCAGCTGCATGTCGAGAATCGCCTGCGCCTGAATCTGGCTCAGTTCGAAACGCTCCATGAGGCCAGAGCGCGCCTCAGTGGGGTTCCCGGCGCTACGGATGAGCGAGATGACAGCGTCGAGCTGATCGAGCGCTTTCTTGAGTCCCTCAAGGATGTGGCCGCGCGCCTCGGCCTTGCGCAGCTCGAACTCGGTGCGTCGCCGCACCACGTCATGCCTGAACGCGACAAATTGCTCCACCATGTCGAGCAGAGGGAGCACCCGCGGGCGGCCACCCGCGATCGCCAGCATGATCACGCCGAAGGTGGTCTGCAGTGGGGTCTGTTTGTAGAGGTTATTCAGGACAACCTCTGGTACCTCGCCGCGTTTGAGCTCGATGGCGATCCGCATGCCGTCGCGGTCCGACTCGTCGCGCAGGTCGCTGATGCCCTCGAGCGACTTGTCGCGAACAAGGTCGGCAATTTTTTCGATCAACCGCACCTTGTTGAGCTGGTAGGGGATCTCATTGATGATAATCGCCTGCCGGTCACCCCTCCCGATCGGTTCAATCACCGATCGCCCGCGGACGGTCAATGAACCTCGGCCGGTCTGGTAGGCCGAGTCGATGCCGGCGCGCCCCACGATGAATCCTCCGGTCGGAAAGTCCGGTCCGGTGATGATGGTGCGGAGGCCCCGCCGCTTCTCGTCGTCTGTCTCCTCGCGATGTTCGATGATCCAGACGACGCCGTCGATGACCTCCGTCAGGTTGTGCGGTGGAATATTGGTGGCCATACCGACCGCGATGCCGGATGACCCGTTGACGAGCAGGTTGGGATAGGGCGTGGGGAGCACCGAGGGTTCCTCGGTGGTCTCGTCGTAGTTCGGGACAAAGTCAACCGTCTCCTTGTCGAGATCCGCCATCAGATCATCGGACAACGGCTGCAGCTTCGCTTCGGTGTAACGCATCGCCGCCGGCGGGTCGCCGTCCACCGACCCGAAGTTGCCCTGGCCGTCGACCAACGGGTACCGCATGTTGAAACCCTGCGCCATCCGCACGAGCGTGTCGTAGATCGAGGCGTCGCCATGGGGATGGTAATTCCCCATAACCTCACCCACGATCTTCGCGCACTTGCGATACGTGCGGTTCGACGCCAGGCCCATCTGTTTCATGCCGTACACAACCCGGCGATGAGCTGGTTTGAGACCGTCCCGAACATCGGGCAACGCACGCCCGATAATGACGCTCATGGCGTAGTCCATGTATGAGCGCCGCATCTCGTCTTCGATATTGACGGGCGTTTTGATCTCGGGAGCGTCTGACATGTGGATCACTCTGACCGGTTTCGATGTTCCCGAAACCGGTCTCTCCAGGGTTGGGCGCTTACACGCGCAGTTGTGGACTAGCGCTCGTGCGCGGCGCCCAGATTATGAGAGTTACTCGCAACCCGGTGGTAAGAGTCGCGCGGTCTTCGGTCGGTGCTGCCATCCGACGATCGGCGTTCTTCATCGACCGCATACCGCCGGGGTTTTTCTTTGCTCGCCGTGTTAGACATCGAGATTCTGGACATCGAGGGCATTGTCCTCGATGAACTTGCGACGCGGCTCAACTTGGTCGCCCATCAAGGTGGTGAACATCAGGTCCGCTTCTGTGTCGTCTTCCGCGCGGACCTGTAATAGAGTCCTATTCGCGGGATTCATCGTTGTTTCCCACAACTGGTTGGGATTCATCTCACCGAGTCCCTTGTAGCGGTTGATTGCCACGCCCCGTCTCCCCGCAGCCAGGAAGTGCTCTACCAGTTCGTCGATGTCGCTGAGTTGGACGTCTCCAGATTTTGTCTCGGCCGCGTCGGGGACTCCGTCCGCCTGGGTCTCGGCGACCTCACCCCGCGGCACCGTCGACACGACCATCGGTCCAGTTACACCGTCCGTCGCGCGGTAGCTCGCCAGCAGGGCGCGATATTCAGCCGACTCCACAAATTCGATCCCGACCTCCTGCCGACGCGCAAAACCGCCGCTGCGGTCCTCGACCACCAGTTGAAGGGCGTTGTGTTCCTCATCCGCTTCGACACTGACACTCCGGAGCGACGTCGTCAGGTTCTGCGCGAGTTGTGCGATCGGCTCAGGATCCGTGAAGAATGGCTTGCCGTCTGCGTCGTGGATGAGTAACTGCTGGACGATGTCGGACGCGGGACCCCGCCGATCGACGATCGCCCTATATCGCTGAAACGCCACCAGTTGGTGAAGTAGCCTCTCTAATTCGCTCCCCGTCAACTCCCGGGTGGACAGCTTCAACACCCGCGTCTCGGACGCGCGCTTGAAAAGCCATGATTCAAGTTCTCGATCGTCTTTGACGTAGGTTTCGCTACGCCCTCGTTTTACACGATACAGCGGTGGCTGCGCGATGTGGATATGGCCACGTTCTATAAGCTCTCGCATCTGCCGGTAGAAGAACGTGAGTAACAACGTCCGGATATGAGAGCCGTCGACGTCGGCGTCCGTCATGATGATGATGCGGTGATACCGGAGTTTTTCCGGCTTGAAATCATCTTTCCCAATTCCACACCCGAGCGCCGCGATCATCGTGCGGATCTCATCGCTGCCCAGCATCTTGTCGAAGCGGGCTTTCTCGACGTTGAGGATCTTGCCCTTGATCGGCAAGATTGCCTGGAATTTTCGCTCTCGACCCTGTTTCGCCGAGCCCCCGGCAGATTCACCTTCGACGATATATAACTCGCACTTCTCAGGATCACGTTCCTGACAGTCCGCCAGCTTTCCTGGCAACGTGCTGTTATCGAGGGCTCCCTTGCGACGGACCAGATCGCGGGCCTTCCGCGCCGCCTCACGAGCGCGCGCGGCATCAATCGTCTTGTTGACAATCCGCTTCGCGATCTGAGGGTTCTCCTCGAGAAAGGCACCTAAGCAGTCGTTGATAATAGACTCGACGATGCCCTTGACCTCCGTGTTACCGAGTTTGGTCTTTGTCTGCCCCTCAAACTGCGGGTGCGGAATCTTGACGCTTATAACTGCCGTCAATCCTTCCCTAATGTCGTCGCCACCAATACTTTCCTTCAGGTCTTTGGCAAGATTCTGGCGCGTTACGTAACTGTTTAGTGTGCGCGTCAGGGCGGCCTTCAACCCTGAGACGTGCGTACCGCCCTCCTGGGTGTTGATGTTGTTGGCGAAGGCATGCAGCGTCTCGACATAACTATCGTTCCACTGGAGCGAGATCTCCGCGTCAATCCCTTCCCGCTCGCCTCGCATATAGATAGGCTCGGCGTTGATGACGACCTTATTGTGGTTAAGGTATTGCACAAACGAATTGATCCCGCCCTCATACCGGAAATCGTGGCTCTTCCCGTCTCGCTCATCGTCGAGTGTAATCCGCACGCCGGCGTTCAGAAAGGCCAGTTCGCGAAGCCGCTGGGCGAGGATGTCGAAGCTAAACACGAGGGTCTCGAACACCTCACCGTCCGGCTTGAACGTCAGTTTTGTGCCGCCGCGTTTTGTGGTGCCGGTTTGTTCGAGGTCTGCGTCTGGCACGCCCCGGGTGTAACTTTGCTTATACACGCTGCCATTACGCCAGATTTCGAGCGCGACCGATTCAGACAACGCGTTGACGACCGACACGCCCACCCCGTGCAACCCACCCGACACCTTATAGCTGTCGTTGTCGAATTTGCCTCCCGCATGTAAAACGGTCATCACCACTTCGGCGGCCGGCCGGCCACTGGTGTGCAGGTCAACCGGAATTCCGCGACCGTTGTCGACGACAGTGATTGAATTGTCGATGTGGATCGTCGCCTGGATGGTGTCGCAGAAACCGGCCAGCGCCTCGTCAATCGCGTTGTCCACAACCTCATAGACAAGGTGATGCAAACCAAGGGTCCCGGTCGACCCTATATACATCGCGGGACGTTTACGTACCGCCTCGAGTCCCTCGAGAACCTTAATCTTGTCCGCGCCATAGTCGGCCAGGTCGGCTGCGCTTGCAGCGGAAGCTGCGGTGGAAGATGCCGATCGAATCGGTATCTCTGCCTCAGCCGACACGGCCACCGTGCTCCCCGCGTCTTCTTGCTCCAACTCCGTCATGTGTTTTTTATCTTTTCCGCGATCCGGATGGTAGTTGCCTTACAAGAGGGGACTAATCCGGCGCCGCAGTTTCCGAGTTATGTGGCTTTTACACCTCGACGGCTAGATCCGCATCGGCATAATCACGTAGGTGTAGTCGCAGCCGTCGCCTCCCGCCGGCGAGAGAACCGCTTGGCTCAGTTCATCCTTGAAGTCGAGCGCGACCGTCTCGGTCTCGGCCACGGCCATGAAGTCGAGGAGATATTGCGCGTTGAAGCAAATAGCAAGCGCCGGTCCTTCATACTCGACGCTGATGACTTCGGATGCTTCGCCGACCTCTGGACTACTGGAGGTGATCTCCACCTTGCCGGCATCTATCTGGAACTTGACGGCGCGAGAGCGCTCGCTCGACAGGAGCGCAACCCGCTTGATGGCGCTGCTGAGCCGGTCTCGTTCGAATTCGATGCGTTTGTCATTACCCTTGGGAATAACCCGTTCATAGGCCGGAAACTGCGCATCGATCATTCGCGAAATAAGCTGCCGACCGCCGAGATCGAAGAAGAGGTGATTCTCGCCCCGTTCGTAGGTCACCGTCTGGACATCATCACCGAGCAACCGGGCCAGTTCCCACAGCGTCTTCTTCGGCAGAATCACGCGAGTCGCCT
>CALBET010000778.1 GCA_937888665.1 uncultured Acidobacteriota bacterium | reverse complement strand
TAGCGAAACACGTCTTTCTCGAACGTCTTAACGATCTGACAAAGTAGTACTAGGCCTTACTCAGAGGGGCCTGCCCGCTTCGCGGGGTCCGCCGTGACAGGCAACCATTGCCAGGTTGCCGCATGCCCCCCTCGCCGATCAGGGCAGAGACGTTGTAGTGTCCGAGCGATGTGCCGGGGGCAGGGGCATGTGCCTGAAAAATGGCGATCAGACGCGGAAGTAGTCAAAGAATCGAATGTTCGGTGCGCCAGCCATCATTGCCCCAAACGTATCCATGTCGCCGCGCTCGGTGCGCCACGCCAGGTATTTTTCATACTGCAGGCGCGTCTCCCACTGTTCAATGACAACAATGCCAGTTGGATCTTCCTGATTCTGGACCACATGCAGCGTCATGCAACCGTCGAAGGCGCGGGTGTCAGGGAGCGCGCCTTTTAACCAGTCCCGCACTTTCTCAACGCAGTCCGGTTTGGCCTGAAATTCGAGTATGACTTGACAGCTCATAGATCTCCCTGGGTATAGATGGCGCAATCACGCGCGTGTCCGTCGCTTGCCACATCACCTGCCATGCCCTCCTCGCCAATGACAGCGGTGACGTTGTAGTGCCCGAGGCGGGTGCCAGCGGTCAGGGCCATGGTCTGTCGTGAGGGGTTATTCTATGCCCCCAGGGTCGCCGGCTGCACCTGCCGGCATCCACAACGCGCCTTGACTGCCCCGCGGTCGTCGAATTGACCGTGACCTACACCGAGCCCAGCGTCCGTGGTGACACCGCCAGCGGCCGCGTGACCAAAGCCGCCACGCTACGCGGCTACCAGTCCGTCGGTCGGTAGTCCTTCAGAAACTGCCCCCAGAGGTGCCGGCCTGTGTTGAAGCCGCTGATAATCGGATCAGTGATGCGCGCAGCACCATCGACGATGTCCAGGGGTGGATGAAATCGCTGCTCGACGATCTTGCGTGCCGCGATGTCCGCCGGGTCTTCGTCGGTAACCCATCCGGTGTCGACGCTGTTCATATGAATGCCGTCGCCGTAGTAGTCGGTCGCCGACGTCCGCGTCATCATATTGAGCGCCGCCTTCGCCATGTTGGTGTGCGGGTGGCGCGTGGTCTTGAACTTCTTGTAGAACTGCCCTTCCGCGGCGGACACGTTGACGATGTGCTTGTCGCGCTCAGGCGTACCGAGCATCCGCGGCTTCAGACGTGCGTTGATGATGAACGGCGCGATGGCATTGACCAGGTGCACTTCCAGCAATTCCACCGATGGCACCTCCGCCATCAGCAGTCGCCATGAGTTGCTGGCCCGCAGGTCGATCTGCTGCAAGTCCTGGTCGAGTCGGCTCTCCGGAAAGAGGTGATGCTGCATGACCACCTCGTCGTCGAGCAGCGCAAGCTGCGACAGCTGTGCCGGATGGAGCAGTCCAGGCACGTCGTCTGTCGGGCGCGCCAGGGCACGACCGGCGCTCGAGCCACCAGCCACCCGCGGCTGTTCCCGCAACGCTTCATCCGAACCGAGCAGTCGGCGTACGGGCTCCGCCATGCCGGTAAGCGCGGCGGTTTCCCCTTCCATCATGTGCGCATAGAACGCAGGGGGCCGGCGCACGGTCTGACACGCATTGTTGATGATGAAATCAAGGCGTGTGCGCGTCGCAAGCACGTGGCCGCAGAAGGCCTCCACACTCGGCGTATGCCGCAGGTCGAGACCGAAGATTTCAAGGCGATCTCCCCACTCGGCGAAGTCGGGCTCTCCGGCGTAGCGCATCGCCGAGTCCCGCGGAAAGCGTGTCGTCACGATCAGGTGAGCGCCGCAGCGCAGCATCTTCAGCCCGGCCTGGTACCCGATCTTGACGCGCCCTCCGGTCAGTAGCGCGACCCGGCCACGCAAGTCGGCCAGTTCGGTGCGCTTCGCGACGTTGAACGCCGCGCACTCCGGGCACAGCTGGTCGTAAAACGCGTGCAGCGTGGTGTATTTCCGCTTGCACACGTAACAGTGCGGCAGCTCCCTCGTGGGGCGGGTCGGCGTGCCGTCGTCACCGGCCTGCTCCGCGTTCGCGCTGTCATCCGAGCCGGAGCCCTCCGGTGGAAACACGTTCGGTGTGTGAAACACCGGCTTGCGACGCAACGTCTGGATGGCCGTCCGGGCTCGGGCCGTCTGGTCGCGCGCGACGCGCGCCGCCTTCCGTTCGCGCGCGGTGACCTTGGCCATCCGGCGCCGCTCGACGCGATCGGGATGATAGACCGACGCGACCGCCCTGAGCAGCCGCGTGCGATCGTCGGCCGGAACGTCGTCAAGCACACGCCGATCGCGGGCGATCGACTCGAGCAGCTCGACCACCTCTCGAAGGCGGTCCTGGATCGAGCTATTGGTGGGCAACATCCTGATCAGCGTACCGTACACGACAAGACGACAGACCGGGCCGCTCGCGCTCCTGGATGGCACTGAGGACGGACGGCATGTCCGCCCCGTCTGTGGCCGTAGCTCGTCGAGCGCCAGCGCGAGGGCTCGCTCCACGACGTCGGGGTGCAACAGGTAGTCCTCGATCTCGTTCAGGATCGCGTCGTCCGTCGCGCCCATCGGGGGGCCTACGGGCGAGCGCACCCCCGGCTGCACCGGAGGGGTAGAATACAGATTCCGACCAGACGACAGTGGACAACTGGGCTATGCACTGTGCGCCGTGTAGAACCTGCATCTGATGAGACCGACTCGAACCGCCGCCCTGGTACTGTTGCCGCTGCTCTTCTTGCTGCCGGCTATCGGAGGGGCACAAACGAGCCCGCTCGCGATCGAGCGCCACACCGCGCTGGTCGATTCGCGGGATGCCGGGTGGTTCTACCGGCCGGACTACGCGGTCGTCGTCGCGTCGGCGATGTCACAGTATCTGGTGGATCGCATTGCCGACACCACGAACATCGCCATGCAGCCGTCCTCGTGGACACTCGAACGCGATCCGTTTTTGTTCGAAACGAGTGTGCCAGGCAACTTTGCGGCCGGCGATGCGCGTCGCGGGTCAAGCAAGCGCGTGGCCGCTGCGGTGGGCGAGGGATCGGCGACCATCGGGATGGTCCATGAGTACCTCAGAACGGTGTGACGACCGGTGCGCGGGCGAGCAGCCCCCGACCTCAG
>CALBET010000777.1 GCA_937888665.1 uncultured Acidobacteriota bacterium | reverse complement strand
CCCACCCCATAGACGAAAAGGCCGACGCCAGCGGCGAAGACCCCGATCACCGCCACGCGTGACGGTGTCAGTCGGAGGTCGGCCGGAAGATCGAACCCCTCAGCGTACGAGACGTCGACGACAAGACTGCGCGAGGGATCGACCTGCACCCGCCGCGCATAGCGCAGGATGTGATGGGTCCCGATGGCCAGACAGATGGCCAGCAGCCCCCAGCGGGCACCCTGACCAGACGTCAATTCGACGCCCGCAATGCTCTGCCCGATCAGCACCGTGAAGGGATTGAGCGCGGCGCAGGCGTAGCCGACCCCGGCGCCGACATAGACGATGCCGAGGGCGACGACCGCATCGGTCTTGAGGGCGAGACACATCGCCACCAGCAGCGGTACGAACGGCACGTACTCTTCGGCCATGCCGACGGTGGAGGACCCGACCGCGAACAGGGTCATCATGCCCCCAACCAACCACGCAGGCCGGCTGCCCAGTCGACGAATCGTCAACCCGATCAGCGCGTCGATAGCGCCGGTCGCCCGCAGCACCCCGAACACCCCGCCGACGATCAGGATGAAGAAGATGATGTCGGCGGCTTCGATCAGGCCGACCGGGACCGCGGTCAGGAACGTGAGGACCGGAAGGGGCTCGGCCTCGACCGCGTGGTAGCTGCCGCGAACGACCTGACGCCCGTCACGCTCGAACTCTCCGGCCGGCAGGACGTAGGTCGCAAGCTGGGCCAGGAGGATCAGGCCGAAGATCAGGACCAACGAGTCGGGCACCCGTGACGGACGGGACTCAGTCACCCTCGGCTCGTCGGATCGTCAGACACCCGCACGAGCAGCTTGCCGAAGTTGTCGCCACGGAGGAGCCCCTGGAACGCGCCGATCGCGTTCTCGAGTCCTTCCACGATGTCCTCGCGGTACTTCAGCTCGCCGGACCGGATCCAGCCGCTGACATCACGGACAAAATCGGGTTGACGCGCCACGTGGTCGAACACGATGAACCCGCGAATCATCAGGCGGCGGACAAGGACCAGCCCCATCAGTTTGGGCACCTCGTTTGGCCCGGCGGGCAGCTCGGTCATGTTGTAGTTCGCGATGCGCCCGCACACGGGCATCCGGGCAAAGTCGTTCAAGAGTGGGACCACCGCGTCGAACACCTTCCCGCCGACATTCTCGAAATAGAGGTCGATGCCATCCGGACACGCCGCCCGCAGGTCGTCCGCCAGGGTGTCGCTCTGGTGACTCACGCAGGCGTCGAAACCCAGCTCGCCCGTCACGTAGTCGCACTTCTTCTGGGCACCGGCGATGCCGACCACTCGACACCCTTTGATTTTGGCAATCTGGCCCACCACCGCACCAACCGCGCCGGACGCCGCCGCCACGACCACCTGGTCGCCCTCCTTCAGCTCGCCGACATCCAACAACCCGACATACGCGGTCATCCCCGGCATGCCAAGTACGCCGACGGCCGTCGAGATCGGTGCGACGGCCGGGTCCAGGGTGCGCAGGCCCTGACCATCCGACACGGCGTACTCCTGCCAGCCGTTGCCTGACAACACGATGTCACCCGCCGCGAACCCGTCATGGTTGGACGCAACCACCTGCCCCACCGTCTGTCCGGTCATCACGTCACCCACCTCCACACCTTTGGCGTAGGAGGGGCCCGGATTCATGCGGCCACGCATGTACGGATCGAGCGAGAGATAGATGGTGCGGATCAGGAGTTCGCCGTCGCCGGGCACCGGGACCGAGCGCTCGACCAGCGCGAAGTCGGTGTCGACCGGGGCCCCGACCGGATGGGCGTTCAACACGATCTGACGATTGACGGGTGCGGACATATTGATACCTTCGTTATGACGTGGGGTCTCTCTTGGTGCGACGCGGAACGGCCACGACGGGCACCACGGGCGGCGAGGCGCGATTGTACCCCGAGGTATCATCCGTGACCGGCGCCGCCCTACCCGGAAGGCGCACGCGGAGCGCTCTACACAGGGACGAGACCATGGGATATCGACATCAATCGAGTCGTCGGGTGCTGGCGCTGGTCGTCGGCGCCCTGACCGGACTGTCGGTCGCAACACCGGCAACGGCCCAGGGCCCATTCGACGACTGGCGCGAACCAGTGGTGGTCGAACTGGAGCTGACCGGCGCCTTGAACGGCGCGCGGCCCCAAGAACTTCGTCGGGACCGCATCGAGTTAGGGCCACGAGAGTCCTTCACGGTCCAGGTCGACCCCTACGATCAGCGAGGACGACGATTCCCGCGTGATCGCTTCCAAATGGGGGTGGAGCTGCAGCCCGAATGCGACGGCCGCGTCTCGCTGTCCGAGACTTATTCGGGCGACCTCGAATTCACCGCCGGCCGCAGCCGTGGGCGGTGCCAGGTGGTGCTGTATGTGCCGGGCAACCTCAACCTGGAATACGCGCTCGAATTCGACGTCAGCGGGATGGGGACCGGCAACTACACACGTCGGCAGGCTGAAGAGATCGTGACACGTCTGTATCGGGCGGTCTTGCAACGGGAGGTGGATCGAGCCTCGCGGGCTGCCTCCGTCGCCGAAGTGCAAAGCGGCAGAGTGGCCGACCAGGTGGCTGCGCTCATCCGCAGTGCTGAATTCGCTGAGATCCGTCGCGAATCACAACCGGCCGACCTCCTGGAGGCGTTCTATGCCGGCCTGTTCGAACGCACGCCAGATTCAGCTGGTGCCAACGACTATCTGCGCGAAATCGCGGGCGGGCGCCATCGCGAGGCGGTCATGAGTCTCATCCAGTCAGCCGAGTTCGAAGCCAGCCTCCCGTCTCGGTGAAGGCAGGCACGCTCCCGCCAGAACCCCGATCGTGACGCGCAGGCCCGTCACGGTCGCGTCACGACCGCCGGCGAAATGAAACATCAGCGACACCATCGCCGTCTTTCCTGGGTGTGCGGTGTTTCGGCCCCGGCGAGGGCCGACCTATACTGGACAGAGATTCGGACCTTGGCGTGCCAGCGCCTTAGAAGGGCTACATGCACATTCGATACACATCACTGCTGACCGCGGCGATCACTCTCTTGCTGGGTAGTGGCCCTGCTCTCGCCCAACATGAAGAGCTGGAGCGCCTCGAATCCGCCAGGACCGTATTCGAGGAAATCATGGACGCGCCGGACAACTCGATTCCGCGCTCGATCCTGGAAAATGCCGAAGCCGTGGCCATCATCCCGAACACGGTGAAGGCGGGGTTCATCTTTGGTGGACATCGGGGCCGGGGCGTGATCAGCGCGCGGAACGAAGACGGCGAGTGGTCGCAACCGGCGTTCTTGACCCTGACGGGTGGAAGTTTCGGCCTGCAGATCGGGGGCCAGTCGGTCGATCTCGTCCTGGTGGTGATGAACCGGAAAGGCCTCGAAAAACTACTGCAGAACGAGTTCAAGTTCGGTGTGGATGCCTCGGCCGTCGTGGGACCGGTGGGCCGGGACGCCGAAGCGACGACCGACCTCTACCTGCGGGCGGAGATCATAAGCTACTCAAGAACCCGAGGACTGTTCGCCGGCATCACGCTCAAGGGTTCGACGATCAAGGCCGACCGCGACGCCAACGAGCGGTTCTACGGCTACCCCTACGGCTCCGGTCAACTCGTGCTCGAAGAGGAAGCGGCCACCCCCCACAACGCCAAAGCGGTGTCGGACTGGCGCGCGACACTGGCCAAAGATCGACCCAGTAACTAGGAGTTGAGACACATGCTGAAACACCTACTCATCGCGGCCGTCGTGCTCACGGCCCTCGCGCCTGTACCCGCAACGGCGCAGACGGATGTCAGCGGCACCTGGAACGCCGTCGTCGAGTTGGATCTCGGGTCAGGCGAGCCCACCTTCGTCTTCACGCAGGATGGCGACACCATCACCGGTACCTACGAAGGCACCTTCGGCGGCGCCCCCCTCACTGGGAAGGTGACCGGCGACACAATCGAGTTCACCTTTGGCGCCGAGGGCGTCGGTGCGGCCACCTACACGGGCACCATCATGGGCGACAGCATGAAGGGGACCTGCGACTACGGTGAAGCCGGTGGGGGAACCTGGACCGCGAAAAAGGCCACCTAGCCTACGACGGCGCGGACCCGACGGTGGCTTGTACCTGTTCGATCCTGGCCCACGCGTCGCGGAGGGTCACCGTGCGATTCATAACAAGGCGATCGGCGCTCGAATCGGGATCGACGCAAAAGTAGCCGATCCGTTCGAGTTGATACCGACTACCGGACTCAGCGCCGGCCAGGCATGGCTCCACCTGACAGTCGGTCAGGGTCTCGAGCGAGTCGGGATTCAAAGAATCTTTATAGTCGCCACCCTCGTCCACGTCTTCCGGATTGAGCGTGGCAAACAGGTGGTCATACAGCCGGACCTCGGCCCGGATGGCGTGGGCGGCCGACACCCAGTGGATGGTGCCACGTACCTTGCGTCCGTCGGGCGCGTATCCGCCTCTCGTCTCGGGG
>CALBET010000776.1 GCA_937888665.1 uncultured Acidobacteriota bacterium | reverse complement strand
GTGTTTTCCACGGTCCTGGCCGAGGCGCAGACCTTCTCGTCCCGCGACACCGCCACCGGGAACTACAACCAGTTCTGGATGGTCGACCGCGACTGGGATCTCCGCACGTCGTTGGTGACCGACCCGCGGAACGGCCGGCTTCCGGCGGTGACCGCCGCCGCTGACGCGGTGCGGGCGACGCGGGCCGCGGCGCGCAACCGACATGCGCGAGGCCCAGAGGACCGAAGCCTCGGCGAACGCTGCATCAGTTGGGGCGTGCCTCGGCTCGGGGCGGGGTACAACAGCTACACCCAGGTGTTTCAAAGCGCGGGCCATGTCGTGCTGTATATGGAGATGGGCGGTTCTCGCGTGATTCCGCTAGACGCCGGACCCCATGTGGATGAGGGTATTCGGCAGATGCATGGCGATTCGCGGGGACACTTCGAGGGCGATACCCTGGTCATCGATACCACCAACTATTCGATGACCGGTTCTTTCATGGAGTCCAGCGACGGTCTCCATCTGGTGGAGCGGCTCACGCTCGTGGCTGAGGACGCGCTGCAGTACGAAGTGACCATCACCGATCCCAAGACGTGGGACGCCCCGTGGAGCGCGATGGTGCCATTGAAACGGTCGACGGATCCGGTCTTCGAGTATGCCTGCCACGAAGGCAACATCGGCATGGAAGGCATCATGTCCGGGGCGCGCGCGCTCGAGAAGGCGGAAGCTGACAGCGGCGGCCAGCAGTAGCTGACTGACAGGGGATTTCGAGATGACACATCTGCGTACGATCGCGCTAGCGTTCAGCGTGGCGGCGACGCTCGCCGTCGCGGCCGCGTGCAACACGACGACAACCGCGGATGCCCCGGGAGACCCCGCGGCCGGGGCTGATGGTGTGGGCGGCGGTCCGGCCGTCGCGTGCGACACCCTCGCCTCGCTGGCTCTGCCCAACGTGACGATCACGGCCGCCGAGGCGGTCGCCGCCGGTGCCTTCGCCCCGTCCATGCCGGATGGTCGGTCCCTGTCCGAGGGGCAGGCCCAGCAGTACGGCGCGTTGCCGGCGTTCTGTCGGGTGGCGGCCACGCTGACCCCGTCGTCTGATTCCGACATCAAGATGGAAGTGTGGATGCCGGCCGAGGGATGGAACGGCAAGCTGCAAGCCGTGGGCAACGGCGCGTTCACCGGCAGCCTGCGCCAGGACGGCGGTCGGTCGATGGCGTCAGGGCTGGAGCGGGGTTACGCCACGGCGTCGACCGACACCGGTCACGTCGGCGGCAGCGCCGAGTTCGGCTATGAGCATCCCGAGAAGCTGGTCGACTTCGGCTGGCGCTCGGTGCACGAGATGACGGTGACCGCCAAGGATGTCATCGCCAAATTCTACGGAAACGGTCCGGAACACTCCTACTGGTTCGGCTGCTCGGCTGGCGGGCGCCAGGCGATGAAAGAGGCCCAGCGGTTCCCGGAGGACTATGACGGCATCATTGCCGGCGCCCCCGGAAACGATTGGATGGGCCGCGCGGCCGCGTCGTTGCGGGTCGCCAAGCACCTCGAGCATCATGAAGACGCGCGCTTGCCGGAAGCCAAGGTGCAGCTGCTCCACGAGGCGGTGCTGGCCGCGTGCGACGCCGCCGACGGGGTCGAGGACCGCGTGGTGGGCGACCCTGAGCGTTGCCACTTCGATCCGGGCGTGCTGCGGTGCTCCGGCGCCGAGGGCGATGACTGTCTGACGGCGGCCCAGGTCACGACCGCCGAGATGATGTATGCGTCTCCCAAGAACCCGAAGACCGGGCGTGTCGTCACGGGGGTGTTGCCAGGCAGCGAGCCCAACTGGACCGACATGGGCTGGACGCGCTCGGCGCGCGCCACCGGTATCGACCAGTATCGCTATCTGATCTATGGCGATCTCGACTGGACCATCGACCAGTTCGACTTCGACACCGATATCGTGGCGGCCGAGGAGACGGACAACGACACGGTGAATGCCTTGGACCCGAACCTGCGTCCGTTCCTGGACCGCGGGGGCAAGTTGCTCGCGTATCACGGGTGGGCCGACGCGCAGATCTCACCGGCGAACGCAACCCAGTACTACAATCGCGTCGTCGAGACCGTGGGTGACGAGGCCTTGGTGCGCGACGGATTCAGACTGTTCATGGCCCCCGGTATGGGCCATTGCGCCGGCGGCGAGGGGCCGAACGCCTTTGATGCGTTGACCGCGATGGAAGAGTGGGTGGAGCAGGGGAAGGCACCAGACCAGATCATCGCGTCGCGGACGCGTGATGGCGTCGTCGACCGTACACGTCCCCTGTGCCCGTATCCCCAGCTGGCCGTGTACTCCGGGAGCGGCAGCATGGACGATGCCGCCAACTTCGTCTGCCAGGCGCCCTGACTGGCCGACGTCGCCGCCAGCTGGCTTTCCGAGCGCGGCGCCCGGTTCTTGAGGAAACGTAGCGAGACGTCGTAGCAAGCCCCTTCAGGGGCGCTGATCGATCACCGGGCCTAAAGGTGGCCTAAAGGCCCTTGCTATAAGTGGTTACGACCAACCCGGCCCCGTTTCCTGCCCGAGGCTTCATGCCCCGCGTGTGGCGGGCTGGCAAGGCGCGACGAGGGAGCCAGCCAGGCGGGCTGTGACCGAGGAAGCAACGCCGTCCAGATGGGCACCTCGGCAGGCAACCGCTAGCGCGTGTCGAAGCGGATGTTGAACCAGGTGATCCCGTCGGTCTCACGAATGCGATGCGGGACCCCGGCCGGGATGGCCCCGGATGGCAGCGCCGCGGGTTCAGTGGAGGATGGTCTGCCCGGCATTATAGCGACGGCGAGGCCCACACGCAGGCCTGCCCGCCGAAGCCTCGCTACAGACGGGCCTGCCCGCCGACGCTTCGGCGTAGGCGGTCGCAGGCGGGTACTCGCGGCCATGGTGCTGGCGGTGCCCGCCGTGGGGTTGGCGCAGGAGCTGTCGGCCACGGAGCTGCTCACCCGTGCGACCGCCTATGTCGAGCAGTTGCACACCCAGCTCAGCGGGATGGTCGCCGAGGAGCGCTATGAACAGCGCATCCGCGGGGCACCGGAATCGGCCCCGGGGGCCACCAGACGGCGTGTCCTGCGGTCAGACTTCCTGTTGTTCCGGCCGGAGGGCGAGCAGCGCTATTTCGGGTTTCGTGATGTGTTCGAGGTCGACCGTCGGGCGGTGCGTGACCGCGACGAGCGCTTGACCCGTTTGTTTCTGGAGGCCCCCGCCTCGAGCGACCGGCAGATTGCCGACGTTCAGACCGAGAGCGCCCGCTACAACCTGGGCAACGTGGCACGGAATTTCAACACGCCGACCTACGCCTTGCTGTTTCTGCGCGACTCGCACAAGTCCCGCTTCGCGTTCGAGTTGGTGGGCGACGCGTCGCCGCCTCTGGGACTCGACCGTCCTGGCGCCGAGGATGGCGCGGACCTGCAGGTGCTCGGCTATCGCGAAACATGGCCGACGACGCTCGTCCTGGGCCGGGACGGCAGAAGCATGCCGGCCCAGGGCCGTTTCTGGATCGCGCCGGCAAGTGGGCGCGTGCTCGCCACCGAACTGGTGCTGGAGGATCCCACCGTCAAAGCGACCATCGCTGTCCGCTTCGAGGTGGCCGAGCCGGACGGTGAGAGGGCTGGCCGGGTCGTCCCGGTCGAGATGCGCGAGCGCTACGACAACCGCGAGACGGTCACCCGTATCGATGGGACGGCCACGTACAGTGGTTTTCGGTGGTTCAGCGTCGAGGTTGAAACGAGGCCGTAGCCCGCACGGCCCTGCACCTGGGAGAGCAATCAATGCGCACGACACAGATACTGATCAGCCTGAGCACCATGGCCGTGATGGCCTGCGGAGGCCAGCCCTCCACGAACGAGGGGGCTCCAGATGCCGCCCGCGTACCTGTCGCCCAGACGACCGCGGGACAACTGGAAGGCGCCTGGGCCGACGAGGCCGCCGGGGTCTCGGTGTTCCGTGGCGTGGCGTTCGCGACACCACCGGTCGGCGACCTCCGATGGCGACCGCCCGCCATGGTCGAGCCCTGGGAGGGCACGAAGATGGCGACCGAGTTCGGTCCAGCCTGCTGGCAGGCGCGCAATGAAGAGGACTCGCCCTACTCGCGCGGTGAACTGGCGCGGAGCGAGGACTGCCTGACGCTGAACGTGTGGTCGCCCGCCGCGGTCGGGGAGCAGTTGCCGGTCATGGTCTGGTTCCACGGCGGCGGCCACACGGCCGGGGTAGGCAGCGCGACGATCTTCGACGGCACCGCCATGGCGAGGAAGGGTGTGCTCATGGTGACCGCCAACTATCGGCTGGGTCCCATCGGCTTCCTGGCCCATCCCGCGCTGACCGCCGAGTCTGACCATGGCGCGTCGGGCAACTACGGCGTCCTCGACCACGTCGCCACGCTCCAGTGGGTGCGCGACAACATCGCCGCGTTCGGCGGAGACCCGGGCAACGTGACCATCTTCGGGCAGTCAGCCGGGTCCTGGTCGATCTGTGCGCTGCAGGCGTCGCCGCTGGCGCGCGGGTTGTTC
Source organism: uncultured Acidobacteriota bacterium (assembly GCA_937888665.1). Classification (GTDB taxonomy): domain Bacteria; phylum Acidobacteriota; class Vicinamibacteria; order Vicinamibacterales; family UBA8438; genus UBA8438. Next base: position 3,925 of record CALBET010000776.1, on the reverse strand, counting down.
CACAAGGCCATTGGCCATTCGGGCGGCTGTTTCGGGGCGCCGCGGGCCCATCTGGCCGCGACGGGCGGCGTGGCCACCGCCACCTCCGGTCACGACGCTGGACTGGCGATTGCCAGCGAACTGGGTGTCGACGGAGACGGACCGGACGCGGCAGCGGGGTTGCGCGCCGCCACCCCGGACGCAGTGATGGCCGCCCAGACGGCCGCCGGACTGGGGACCGGTATGGTCGTCGACGGCTGGGTCCTTCCGAAGCTCACCGACGACCTGTTCGCCGCCGGTGAACACAATGACGTGCCGGTCATTCTCGGGTCGATGTCTGACGAAGGCACCACGCTGTTTGCGGGAATGCCGGAGCCGCCGCAGGACGAGTTCGTCGCCGGTATACGCCGTCAGTACGGCGCCCAGGCCGACGCGGTGCTGGCCGCTTATGCCGACGACGTGGCGTCGTCAACCAAGACCGCCGGGCAGGCGATCGCGACCGACCGCACCTTCACCTGGCAGATGCGGGCCTGGGCCCGGGCCATCGGCGACACCAACGACGTCTACTTCTATCACTTCAGTCATGCCCCCCCGGTGTTCCGTTTGTATCGCCCGGAGGCACCGGAGCTGGATTATGCGGCAGGCCGCCGTGGAGCGGGCGCCTATCATTCGGGCGATCTCGCCTACGCGTTCGCGAACGTCGGACTGGTCGGCATCGACTGGAACGACCGGGACCGTGAACTCTCCGAGCAGATGTCGCAGTACTGGGTGAATTTCGCCACCACCGGGAACCCGAACGGCGAGGGGCTGCCCGAGTGGCCGAAGTACGATCGGGCGTCAGAGCCGGCCATCCATTTCGCGACCGACGGGACGACCCCGACCAGCAAAGTGCGCGAAGCGAAGCTCGACCTGTTCGACCGCTCGTACCAGGTCGGCGGCAACTAGCCACCACGGGCTGCTAGGCCTGCGGTAGTCTAGTGGCGTGGACCGAGACGAGCTGTTGACCGCCTTGCAGGCATTTGAGGCTGCGGGCCTCGAGTATGTCTTGATCGGGGCTTCGGCGATGGGGTTTCACGGCGTCGTGCGAGCCACGGAGGATGTGGACCTGCTGATTCGAGCGACGCGGGAGAACATCGAGCGGCTCCGGACCGCCTTCAAAGCCGCCTATGCCGACGACCCGAACGTGTCCGAGATTCTCGAGGACGACCTGCTAGGAGAGTATCCGGCGGTTCGGTACTATCCGCCAAGCGGCGATCTGTATTTCGATGTCATGACACGGTTGGGCGATGCCGCCAACTTTGACACGGTCGAGGCGATGGTCAAGGAGTTCGAAGGCACGCGCGTGTCCGTGGCCACCCCGAGGGCCTTGTACCGGCTCAAGAAAGACACCGTCCGCCCGCTCGACCAGCAAGATGCAGCCGCGCTCCGGGAACGTTTCAATCTGACCGAGGATGAATGACGTGACTGTCCAGAAATTCAGGTCGGTCGAAGAAATGAGCGCAGCGTCGGTCGACACGACGGCATCGTTCGAGCGATTTCTCCGTCATTGTGCTCGCTACTGGTCCATCGCTCCGCGCATCTATCCGCGTGGTGTCTTCAAGTATCGAACCCTCGAAGCGGCCCAGCTCGCCCGCCGGCGACATGCCCGTCCGCCGACGGAGGCAAGGGCACCAAGAACGTCTTGACCTGGCCTCGGACGGAGGCTCTGAGTGACGCGGGCAGCGCCAATCCACTCAGCACGTATCGGCCGACGAGCATGGCGCGCTCAGCGTCGTCAGCCCGCATCAGTGCACCGCCAAGGGCGTGAACTCGCTGGCGGGTAGCCCCAGTTGCACGGCGCTCAGCATGCCGCCCTGGGCGTGGTCGAGGATGTGGCAGTGGAAGATCCAGGTGCCTGGACGTTCGTCGAAACGGACCAGCAGGCGCCGGGTCTTTTCGAACGGAATGTCGACGGTGTCCTTCCACTCCAGCGGTCGAACCGGTTCGTCGTGCTCGTCCAGCACCAGGAAAAAGAACCCGTGCAGGTGGAGGGGATGCGACCACTTGGTCGTGTTTTCAACCGTCCAGAGCTGTACGTCGCCCAGATCCGCCATGACTGGCGTCGTGGTCCACCCCGGTTGGCCGTTGATGCGGTACTCGAACGACTTGTCACGGGGATCCTGGCTGAGCGTCAGCGTCAGGTCGACCGCCGTGGCCCCCTCCGTGCTGTATGGGGTGATCTCGCGCGTGGTTTCGGGGAGTGGGCCGGCCGCGTACGGCGGCATGTCGGCGATGGTGATGGCGACCAGATCCTCGATGTCCCGATATTCGGTACTTCCGAAACCACGGTCGTGCAAGACCGACCGCAGCATCAAGGTCTCACCGGGCCCCGCGGTCGGCGCGACCAGCACATCCGCCCGCTCGCCGGCGCCCAGCACGAGGAAGTCGTGGTCTTCGGAATACTCGGTCAGCCCTCCGTCGCCGCCGATCTTCCGGAAGACGTGACCCGCCCCAAGGTCGAGCATGAAATACCGACTTTTGGCGGCATTGACGATCCGCCAGCGCTGCGGAGCCCCGGCTCGGGCGGTGAGCGTGGGATGCTCCCTGCCGTTCACGAGCACGCGGTTCCCTTCGCGTCCGAACACCATGCCAAGCGACCCACCGGTGTCCGGCGAACGCAGCTTGCCGTTGTCGTCCGTGTCGATATCGCTGAGCACAATGACCAGCTCGTCCGCGACGCCGAGATTCTCCTCCGGGTCTTCGACCACGAAGGCCCCGTAGAGCCCGAACCCGACCTGCGCCGCCGACATCACGTGCGGGTGATACCAGAAGGTTCCGGCGTCCGGCACGACGAAGTCGTAGGTGAACGAGTCGCCAACTTCTACCGGCGGCTGCGAGTATCCGGGGACGCCGTCCATCTCAATCGGCACCCGGAGCCCGTGCCAGTGCACGGTGCTGGGTCGGGGCAGGTTGTTCGTGTAGTGCACGATGACACGGTCACCCACCTGCGCCCGGATCAGCGGGCCTGGAATCGTGCCGTTGTAGGTCCACGCCTCGACGTCGACGCCCGGCGCGACCGTCACAGTGGCGACGCGCGCCTCCAAGGTGACTTCGACGATGTGCGGGTCCGCGTTGAGGTCGACCGCCTCCGACAGCTTGATCTGATCGTCCCATCCTGCAGGCTGCGGCGAGTCGTTGGCCAGCGCGGGCGCGGTCGTTGCTACCCACAGCAGTGTCAGTGCGAACGTCCGGGCGAGAAGTCGCGTGGTCCTGGCGGCTGTCATCTGATTGGTTTGACTCTCGCGGCTGGGTGACCGGGTGGGGAAATTCACCACTCCCGCGTGTTTTCTGCGAAAAAGCCGGCACACACGGCCGGACACACATCCCCAATCGTGGAAAGATGCAAGACGGAGACCAGCCTGAGGCCGCTGCGGCCGGCCTGCGCGCCCACCGTGGCGGGATCGTGGCGAGCCGTTGTAGCAAGCCCCTTCAGGGGCGCTGATGATTAGCGGGCCTAAAAGGCCCCTTGCTACGGACACCATCGCGCAGGGTCGGAGCGCCCGTTCCCGGCCCCGGGCCTTACGCCCCGGGTGGAACGGGATGACCAGCCGATTCCAGTCGGACCCGAGGGGGCGGCTAGGGCGAGCCCAGGTCGAGGCGTTGCCACAGCGCGTGGATCTGGGCCGCCACGAACTGGTGGCCGGCTTCATTCCAGTGGCTGTCCTCGGGGGCATACAGCAGCCGGCCCGCCGTCGCCTCGGCCTGCATCAGCGGGGAGAGGTCCAGGCAGTCGAGTCCCTCCTCGGTGCAGAAGGCGCTGAATCGGTCAGCCAGGTCCCAGGGGTGCCATTGCCGGCACGGGCTGTCAGTCGCGAATGTGCAGTGCTCGCCGTAGACTCGAAACTTCATGGGGACGAAGACCGGGACCACCACCACCCCCTGGTCGCGACCCAGGGCCACGCCGTCC
>CALBET010000775.1 GCA_937888665.1 uncultured Acidobacteriota bacterium | reverse complement strand
GCGAGCCAAGGTCGGGTGAAGATGCACCAGCGCGGCGAGCGGCTGTTCTGGGAAGGGGATGAGCCTGGGCCGTATGTCTTCGTCATTCAGCAGGGCACGGTTCGACTGGTCACTGGAACCGACGAGGCGGAGGAACTGCATGACATGCTGGGCCCCGGTGACATGGTCGGTATCGACCGTCTCCTGGGCCACGACGTCTATCGACACACGGGGTGCGCCGCGACGGACGTCGTGGTGTACGCGTTGCGGACCGAGGACCTCGAGCAGATCGTGGCCGCGCACCGCGACGTCGCTCGCTACCTGGCCTCCAGCACGTCGGTCCGCGAGACCGAGACGGACGCCGAACCGCTCCACCGTGGTCGGCGGTCCTGGGTCGACGACACCGGCCCGACGACGAGTCTTGCCTCCAGCCGGTCGCTCACCTGTTCGGTGGACACCACCATCCGCTCTGCGGCGTCGCGGATGCGTGCGGCCGACAGCGACGCCGTCGTGGTCGTCGACGCAGGCGGATTGCCGCTGGGTCTGGTGACCACCAGTGATCTGCGCGACGAGGTGGCGACCGCGCAGGTGTCTCCCGACGCGCGGGTCGACGCCATCATGCGCGACCTCACGGCCATCGCGCCGCCGGGCGGCCGGGTGGGCGACTACCTCCTCTGTATGATCCGGACCGGCGAGTCATTCGTGGCTCTGACCGCCGACGGCACGCAGGGAACACCGATCGAAGGACTCGTGACGAGTGCGGACATTCTGGTGCGGCACGGGGCCCACCCGGCCGGCCTGGCTCGTGAGTTGCGTCGCGCGCCGTCCTTCGCCGCCCTGGCGGCTCTGCACGGACGAATCCGCAGGCTGACCATCGAAGAGCTCATCGCACCTGCCGCGCTGGCCTGGCTCGTCCCCGCGGTCACCGAGCTGCAGCGGGCGCTCGTGCGCCGGGTCGTCGAGCTGGCGACCGAGCAGTGCGCAGCCAGCGGTGCGATGCGCCTCGAACTCGACACCGACTGTCTCCTGGTCGGCGCGGCCGCGCGCGGAGAGCTGTTGACCGCGCACGATCTGGACTGCGGGTTGATCTATGCCGATCCGGCGGCGACGGAGGCGACCGCGGCTCGCGAGCAGATGGAGACGCTCGGACGGCATATCGGGGCGGGGCTCCGCGCCGCCGGATGGGTGTTCTCACCCACGGCCCGCGTCATGAGCGATCCCCACTGGTGTCAGCCGCTCTCGACCTGGAAGGCGTGGTATACCGCGTGGGTGCGCGATCCGGTGGGCACGGAGATCTACCGGGCGCGGGCACTGTTCGACCTGCGCGGGCTGGCCAGCGTGTCGCCTCTGGTCGATGACCTGCGCGGACACATCGTCACCGAGCTCGAGCAGAGTGAGGCCTTCGTGCCGGTCCTGGCCAACGACACGCTCGCGGAGCAGCCGCCGCTGACGTTCTTCGAAGGTCTCGTGGTCGGCGACGATGGGACACGCACCGCGCACTTCGACATGGTGCGGAGCGCGCTGCAGCCGCTGACCGATATCGGGCGGGTGTTCGCCCTGGCGGCACGCACGCTCGACACCACGTCCACGAGCGAGCGGCTCGAGCACGCGGGTCGACGCGATCCCGCATGCCAGGAGCTACTCGATGAGGCGGCCGAGGCGTTCAGAATCGCACTGTTTCACCGCGCCCGCACCGGCCTGCGGGAAGGGCACGACGGGACGCTGGTTGACCCGACGAGACTGACTCGGTACGAGCAGACGGTGCTCAAGAGCGTGTTTCGCGCCGTGGCCTCGTTGCTCACGCTGACCGACCAGCGGTTTCTGGGGCCTCGCGAGTGACCGGTGGCCCTCTGCCCCCCGCCATCGTCGCTTATCAGGCGCGGTGCGGGCGGCCGCTCGGTGACGACACGCCCTGGGACTCGGTGCGGTTCGTCGCGCTGGACTCCGAGACCACCGGTTTGAATCCGCAGCGTGACAGCCTGATCACGATCGGCGCCGTGGCCGTGGTTGGTGGTGACATCCTGCTCCAGGATGCCTTCGAGATCATGATGCCGATTCGCTACAACAACGCGTCGGTGACCGTGCATGGCATCACGGTGGATGAGGCGCGCGGTGGGGTGCCGGAGCCCGAGGCGCTCGAAGCGTTTCTCAGCTATCTCGGCGACGGCGTCATCGTTGGCCATCACATTTTGCATGACATCACAGCCTTGAATGTCGCCTGCGACCGCCACTTCGGGATGGCCCTGCAGAACCGCTTTCTCGACACCATGGACCTGACCCTGCACCTCGAGCGCGACGGGGCGCTTCCCGACGATATGCAGATCCAGGGGTTCACACTGGACCAGCTCTGCCACCTGTTCAATGTCGTGCCACACGACCGCCATACCGCAGCCGGAGACGCATTCATCACCGCGCAGGTGTTCCAGCGGTTGCTTGCGCTGGCG
>CALBET010000774.1 GCA_937888665.1 uncultured Acidobacteriota bacterium | reverse complement strand
TGGGGTGCGCTGGTCGGACTGCATCAGGCGCAACGCGCGGACGCCCGGGACGTTCGCAACGCGATGGCGGAGGTCGCCGTCGATGAGGTGGGCCACGCCGCGCTGTCTTTCGCGATCCACGACTGGGCGATGTCCCGGCTTCCACAATCCGAGCGAGTGGCGATCGGTCGCGTGCAACGCGCCGCGGTGGCCCAGGTCCGTTCGGAAGCGCGCCACACGTCGCCCATCGAGGCCGAGCTGGGCATCCCGTCACTGGATTAGCTGCATACGCAGCTTCACCACTCTAGCAGACTGCGCGGAAATGGAGCGATGGGGGCGCCGCGGAGGTGCGGCGCCAGCCGCGGAGGTGCGGCGCCAGCGTCGCCGAGCCGACGAAGGCGGGCCAACAGGCCCGTCGAGGAGGGCGCGTGTGCCGGGCATGGCACTGAGATCGGAGGTGAGCATGAGTTAGCAAATCCTGTCCTGGAGCCCGTCAGGGGGAATCCAGCACCGACGAGGCAAGGGCGTGGCCGGGAATTGACTCGGTTTACTGACCGGTACGCATAGCGGCCGGCCCGGTCTCCCGCGAGGGCATGTCTGAAGGAAGCCATAGGTGTGTTCTGGTCACGAACGAAAGTGAAGCGCCGTAAGGCGTCTGCGATGGGTGAGTCGGCGCGTAGCGACAAAGCCCTATCCCTGTCCGAATCGCAGGCGTATTGGCGACGTGGTCTGGACAAAATCTCAGTGTCTTACCCCGGGAGATCTGTCGGGTTCCAAGGGAACTCGGTAGGCCTGAGGACGAGAGGACGAAGGCTGATGACCCGACAGAAGTCGGAGGATCGCGTAGTACCGGAAGGCGGAGTAATGACCGCCCCAACCCGCGGGTCTGTGCCCGACGGGGGAGGGAAGGCGATCCCGGTCGACCTACAGGTGAAACAACTCGAACTGGCATTCGCGACAGCTGAACACCCGCAAGGGCCCGGTGTGCCGATGGGCGGGGACGCATCTCCCCTCAAAGCACTCCCGGGGCCGAAGGCGGATGCCAATGCAGAGCATGACTCACCGGCGACGATAGAAGAGGTTGTGGCGCACTTGTCCGACGCGTTGGACAAAGTTGCAGCAAATAGAGGGGCTCCAGGTCCGGACGGTGAAACGGTGGCAGCACTGCGAAAGCGGTGGGTCACGGCGGAACCGACGTTGGCAGCCATGCTGGTGGATGGGAGTTTTCGACCGGGCACGATCCGGCGGGTACTCATTCCTAAGCCGGGTGGCGGCGAGCGGGGACTTGGCATCCCGAACGTGATCGACCGCGTGGTTCAAGAGGC
>CALBET010000773.1 GCA_937888665.1 uncultured Acidobacteriota bacterium | reverse complement strand
TGTCGACAGCGAGGACACCGCAGCCATGCGAGCGCCTGGTTCGAGCCGCGCAGCCGCGATGACCCCCGACACGTACGCCGAGAGGGCGCGGTGACTCACCATCACCCCATTTGGTGGGCCCGTCGAGCCGGACGTGAAGATGACGTAGGCCGCCGCGTCCGGGATTGGTGCGATTCTCTCCTGCGCGGGCGTCGCCGGCTCCGTCTCTGGTCTTCCGTGTTGGTCCAGCGCCAGACAGGGCCCAGGCGGGCGGTCTTCGGGAGGCATCGTCGCCGGTACTACCACGCACTCACTTCCGGCCTGTTGCATCAAGGCGCGCACACGCGCCGGCGGCTGGTCAGGGTCGAGCGGGAGCCAGGTCGCACCTGCGTTCATGGCGCCAAGCATGCCGACCACGCCGGCGGCGGAGCGATCGAACAGCAGCGCGACGGTGCGGTATTTCCTCGCGTGTAGGAGGTGGGCCAGTGCAGCCACATTGCGTGTCAGCGAGGCATAGTCCAGACGCGTCTGAGGGTCGATGAGCGCTAGGTCGTGTGGCCGCTCGAGAGCGACCCTCGCAATGCGATCGACCACGGAATCGAATGCGGGTGCTACCGGTGGGTCGACCACCGCACGGCGATCGCGACCGCCCGAACGCACCCGATGTAGCGGGAGGCCTGGGTTCTCGCACAGACCGGCCAGGTGGCTGTCTACCTGCTCGACCAGGCACCCGACGGCGGCGTCGTCCAGCCGAGACCCGTCCCACTGCAATTCGAGATGCGCGTCGTCGCGGAGCACGAGTTTGGCCTCGAAACGATCGGGGGCTGCGAACCGATCTACGACGGTCCAGTGTCGTCCCTGCTCCTCGAATACGGGATATGCCGCGGCGCGTTCGAACGCGATGGAGCTGAGCGGTTCGGCGCCGGCGATTCGTGGGTCGAATGTGTGCTGCTGATGGGTCGCCGCCTCGCATCGGCGCGCCACGTCGCGAACCAGGTCTACGACCGACTCCGCGGGGTCGACAGTCAGCGTGATGGGCAATTGCCGCGCGAGGGGGCCAACCACTTGCCGGAGCTCCTCCCAGGGGCGCCCATCGGCGATCCACCCCACGGTGAGCCTGCTGGCTCCCGTGAGTCTGGCGACTAGGGCGAGCCACCCCCCGAGCACGACACTCGTGACGTCGACGTTGGCGGCGCCGGCGGTGGCCCGGAGCGCGTCCCGGAGGGCGTCCCCGATCGGGATGGGGCGCCGCTTGGGGCGGAAGCGTCGCTCGGTCACGCAGCCGGTCGGAAGACTCGGCTGGGTCTCGGCCTTCGCGCGCTCCTGTCGCCACGCGGTGCGCTCCTCAGGGGTGTCGGCGTCTTCAAGTTGGTCGTGCAGCCAGCCGCACACCCGTCGGTAGTCGTCTTCGGGTCGCGCGTTCCCACGGGCCAGATCCCCGACCAGGAGATCGAGCACGGTAGCGTCGGCGTAAAAGGACGACAACTCGACCATCAGCATCGACGCGCCCTGGTCTGCGGAGCGCACCCGAACGACTGCGGCGGGGCCGCGAGGATCGGGGACGATGGGCGCGTCCCAGTCAGCCACGACGAATGACGTCGCCCCATGCGGCCACAGCACTTCACCGCGAGGCGTGTCGACTAGCCGCGTGGTGGTGACGGGGTGTGTGTTCACGACCGCTCGGACCGCCGCCTCGAGCGCTGCCGCGGAGGCGAAGCCGTCGACCCGAACCATCACGCGGGCAACGTGGGCCGTCGGGCCGTCGGCACGGACCAAGGCGAGGGTATGGCCCTGCTGCGGAGACGGCTGCCAGCGCGGAGGATTCATCATCTCGACCTGCTCACTGTTTCCCCACGACTTCATCAATGCTTCCGCAAGGCCTCGCCGAGGCGACGCCGTGCGTCGGCGGCGTCCTTCGCTCGAATCCGCTCGCCCTCGGCGAGGTCCGCTTCGATCAGGTTTCGGACAACGTCGCCCAGGGCCCGTTGCGGATGGTGGACCAGCACCCCACACAGGCGACCGACCTGGTCGGTCAACCCCTGGGCCTGGCCCTGGTTGAACTGTGATGGATCAAAAAGCACTTCGCACCGAATCTCGGCCGCGGGGAGAATGCGCAGAGTCAGCGGAAAGCCGTTTCGCACGAAGGCGTCCTCATCCTCAATACCGAACGCGGCGTCCGCTGGTCGTTCGGCGCGGGGCAGGTTCTGGAAGAGCACCAGGGTGTCAGCCAACGCATCGCCCGCGTTGAGCCCGCTCCATTTGTGCAGCTCGACCAGCGAGCAGTAATCGTAGGCGCTCAGAGCAGTTCGTCGTTGTTGCAGCGCTCTGAGCCACGGGATGATCGGCGCTTCGGGGTCAACCCAGGATCGAACGATGATCGTGTTGATGAACATGCCGAGCATCTGCTCGACACCCGGCACGTCAGGGGGGCGGCCGGAGACCGTAGAGGCCACCACCACATCGCGTCGCTCTTGCCGCTGGTGCATGACCAAGGACCAGACCCCCAGCATGATCGTGTTGAGGGTCAGACCATGTCGCCTGGCCAGGGCCCGCATGGCGTCACTCGTCCATGCATCCACGATCGTGTACGCGAGCGGCGTGCTGGTGGGGTCGAGGGGTGTGAGTTCAGGGTTCGGTGCCGGCGAAGCGTTGGGCCGCCGCCCGGCCAGACCGGTCAAGGCGGTCCGCCAGGCGACTTCGGCGGGCGCCCGCTCGCGCTGCCGCATCCACTCCATATACTGACGAAACGGAGGAGGCGCCGACGCCGCCGGCAAGGCGCCGCCCGATCGGTGCTCGCCGTACCGCCGGAAGACCTCTTCCATCATGCGCTCCACACTCCACCCGTCGAGCACGATGTGATGCGTCGCGACCAGGATCCGGTATCGATCGTCGGACAGGCGCGCGACGTCGACACGGAGCAGCGGGGCCTGGGTGAGGTCGAATCCGTCACGAATATTGTCGCGGCTCAGTGCGTTCAGCGACCAGTTCGGATCCGGTGCTCTCCGGAAGTCGTGGTACCGCCACGGCAGTGCGGCCTGTCGGTGGACGACTTGAACTGGGTTATCCAGTTCCTCAACGTGAATCGATGTGCGGAGCATGGCGTGGCGATCGACCAGTTCCTGCCACGCGGCCTGAAACAGGTCGAGGTCGAGGGCGCGCATCGTCCACCGAAACTCGTTGACGAACGCTGCCGCGGTCGGGCCATCCATGGCATGAAAGAGAATACCGAGTTGGGCCGGCGTGAGGGGATAGACGTCCTCGATAGAACCATCCGCGGCGAAGCGCTCGAGTTGCTCGTCCGGCACCGCTACCACCAGGGGAAACCGCAGCCGGATCGGTGCCGGCGTGCCCACGATCGTCCGAAACGCGCGGCCGAACGCTTCGCTGAGGCGCTCGAACAACGGGAGTTGGCCATCGTCGGAGGTGCCGTGCAGGTCGAGGCGAAGACGGTCTCCGCGCCGGCTGAGTTCTGCGTCTACCGCAAAGGGCCGGTGCTGACCGGGCGCTCGCACCGGACCAACCGGATCGTCGGCCCAGGTCATTCCGCCTCCGCTAGTACTCTCCTCCAGTCGCCCCAAGTCATTCAGGCTCACCTGGGGGCGGGGCAGGGCGTTGAGCGTCGCGCGGAGCTCCTTCGTGCCGTGCTGCCTGAGGAGCTCGAATCCGTGGCCCGCGACGGGCACGCGTTCCAAGGCTCCGGTGACGCGGCGTATCAACCGCTCCGGAGGTTCGTCCGTGGGCACGGAGACAACGAGCGGGAACACGCTGCTGAACCACCCCACGGTACGGCTCGTATCGACGGCCGCACCGGTATGGCTTCGGCCGTTCATCTCCACGGCGAGGTAGGCGGTTTCACTCGATGTCGCCTCGGCCCATGCCGCCGCGAAAGCGCTGACGAGTAAGGCCTGCGGGGTTGAGCCGAACTCGGCGGCCCGGGCTCTCAACGCGCGCTCCTCCGGAACTGACCACTCCATGCGGTGGCGCCGATGCGCCGCCTGGGCGACGACGGCCGGCTTGAGAGGCGGGTCGTCGAGGTCCCGGATGCGCTCCCCGACCTCGAGCCAGTGGCGTTGGCCCAGAACCTCGGGATCGGCAGACGCCAACTCGCTCAGTGCGGCCGTCCAGGCGCCAAACGCCGATGTGCGCCGCAGCCCTGACTCGGCCTCGTCCTCGAGCGCGCGCATGAGATCCTCGACCAAGATTCGCCAGGACACGGCATCCACGACGAGGTGGTGGGCCGCGAGGACCAGCTCATCTCGGTGTCGGGCGCCGCCTCGCAACAACAGCCCGCGAAACACCGGTCCCCGGCCGAGGTCCAGACCCGAATGTAGCTCGTCCAGTAGGCCCTCGATCTGCTCGTCGAACATCACGCCGCCAAGGTCGACAACGCAAAGCTCCGCCTTGACACCCGGTGCTTCGATGCACTGGCGCCAGTGTGTCTTCGACCGCGCGAAGCGGGCTCTGAGCAGGTCATGGTGGTCAACGAGTCGTTGCAGGGCGGCTTCGACCTTGTCCACGAGGGCCGGTGCGTGGAAGCGCAGACGTATGCCCTGATTCCAGTGGTTCGGCTGCGCAAAACCCTGTTCGAAGAACCACGTTTGCATGGGCGACATCGCCGTCGGTCCCTGCACCGGTCCGGTCGGTACCTCTCCGGCAGGCGCCGTCGCGACCGCAGCGAGCTCCGCCGGTGTGGGGTGTTCGAAGATCTGCTGTGGGCTCAGGACGAGGCCGGCGTCTCGCGCCTTCCCGCTCAGCAGAATGGCTTGAATCGAGTCTCCACCGAGCTGAAAGAAACTGTCATGGGGGCCGATGACGCCGGTCTTGAGGATCGCCTGCATCATCAGCGCCAGCTGTTGTATGGCGCCGGCGTCGATGCCTGCCGCGGCCACTCCAGGGGCCGGGCGTATCACTAGCCGCTCAAGCGCGCGCCGGTCGATCTTACCGCTCTGGGTCATAGGGAGCGCGTCAACGGTGGTGATGCGCGAGGGGCGCGAGGCCTCGGTCAACTGACCGGCGAGCAGCTCGATGAGCCCGGTCTCGAGGGCAGCGCGTCCCCGCCAGAGAACCGTATGGAACTTGCGGTGTCGCGCGGGCGCGCCGGCGCGTCTGAAAACCCGCCAGCCCGCGTGGGGGCCGCTCGCGTGCGTGGGGCTGGGTTGCAGACCGGCGGCCCGAAGACTGGCGAGGATCGCCGGTTCGGCATCGAAGGCTGGGTTCATGTAGAGGCGCGCGCGCCGTACGGTGGACAGCCGGTGTACACCGAGGCCTTCGAGCACCGCCAGCGTCTGACCGGGGATGTTGATGGATAGCAGGTCGAGGGGGCCGGCCCCGGCGATCTCGGGTTGATCCGCGAGTCGAGCGAGTCCGATGGCGGCGAGGTCCAACTGCGCCCCGCGCAGCCCGTGAATTCGGGCGTTGTGTTGCGCGGCGCCCTGCTGCGCCGCAGACATCGACAGGCTGAAATGCGCGGTGTCGCGCCCCCCGCTGACCACGCCCAGTAGGCCGGCGACGCGACCGGCCTCGATCGTCGCGCACTGTGGCTCGGCCGCGCCGAGGTCCCGCTCCATTTGGTCGGCCTCTTCGAGCGGGCTTCGCTCGTCGTCATTCGGCCACCAGATCTCGGCCCCGTCGGCCAGCGTCGCCGGCGACGCGTCCAGGTCTTCCTCGGCCATCCTGGCCGATATTCTTGCAGGGAGCGCTGCCTCCGCGGGGACGACCCACGCGTGCAGCGTCAGTTGCCCGTCATCGCCGTGGCGGGCAGCCACCGCCGCGCATTCGACGCCGGGGTGGGCCAGCAGGGCGGCCTCGATCTCCGTCAACTCGATGCGATGACCGCGGACCTTGATCTGTTGGTCTCGGCGGCCGAGAAAGTCGAGGCGGCCGTCCTCCCGGACCCGCACCCTGTCCCCAGTGGCGTAGATACGCTCACCCGGGTCGAAGGGGACCGGAGACGGGTTGAAGCGGCCTGCTGTCAGAGCCGCCCGCCCCAGATAACCCGCTGACACGATCGCGCCGCCTACGTGGTATTCGCCGACCGCCCCGATGGGTACCGGTCGACGATGTACATCCAGGACCAGGCCATAGGCGCGCTCGATCGGCCGTCCGATGGTCGGGGTCTCACCCGGCGCGACCGGGGAGATGCTCGCGTAAATCGTCGCCTCGGTCGGTCCGTACCCGTTCCACACCTGGCATCCGCGCGCGTGGAGGCGGTCCGACAGCTCCCGCGTCAGGACCTCGCCCGCGCTCAGCACGCGGAGACCCGACCGGCCTTGCCAGTCTGCTGCAACGAGCAGACGCAAGGTGGACGGCGTCGCCTGGACGAAGTCGATGGTATACCGATCCAACGCGGAGCCCAGCCACACGCCATCCCGCCGATCCGTATCGGAGGCCACCACCAGGGTCCCGCCGGTCCACAAAGGCAGCAGCAGCTCGAACAAGCCGATGTCGAAGCTCACGGTGCACACCGCCAGCGTTCGATGTTCGTGATCGAGTCCGAGCGTCCTGGCCCCCGCATCAAGTACCGCGGCCAGTCCCCGATGCATGCAGCAGACGCCGTTCGGGCGCCCGGTGGAGCCGGAGGTGTAAAGGACGTACGCGGCATCCTCGAGACTGACCGTGCGAGTGCGGAACGCTGGCTCGTTCGAGGGCTCGTCGATGTCGTGCACCGCCAGCCCGGTTTCCGCGAGCCCGCGACCGAGTCCGCGATGCGTCAGGACCGCCTGGGCCCCCACGTCTTTCAGAATCTGTGTGGCGCGCGGATGTGGAGTGTCTACGGCGAGCGGAACACACACCGCGCCAGCTTCGAGCGCGCCAACGAGGGCCGCCACCAAGTCAGGGCCGCGTTGAAAAAGCAGGCCAACCCGATCTCCCTGCTGGTGACCAGACGCTACCAGTCGACCGGCGACCGCGTGGGCACGCGCGCCGAGCACGCGGTAGGTCAGTGATTCGCTCGCAGCGCTGTGTCGGGTGGCCCCGATGACGGCGGTGGCGTCGGGCGTCTGTGCGATGAACGATGACAGCCGCGACAGGAAGGTCGGCGGGTCTGCTCGCGGTTCCGGTCCCGGGCTGGTGAGCGGCCACACGCGGCTCAACTGGGTCGGTGGGAGCAGACCGAGATCTGAGATCGACCGCTCCGGGTCTTGAACGATCGCCTGGAGAAGGTACCCGAGCTGCGCGAGCATGCGTGTCACGACCGCGGTGTCGATGCGCGAAGGCAGGTAGCAAATCCGCAGGACCAGGGCGGGCAGCGGCACCGCGAGCAGCATCAGCGGAAGCCCGGTGTCCTCGTGGAAACGGACGTCGGAGACGGCCACGCCCTCGGACTCCGCCGACGACTTCCAGATCCCTCCGGTGTAGTTCTCGTAGCTGACGAGCGATTCGAAGAGGCGCGTGCCACGGGGCCAGCCCCCAGCCGCCTGTATCTCCCCGAGCGCGAGATGGCCGTGTTGCCGAGCCAGCCCCAGATACCGGTGGAGGTCGCCGACCCAGGCCCGGATCGAGAGCGACCCCGTCGTCCGGAGCCGGACCGGAACGACATTGAGCAAGTGGCCCACCATCATGTCGGAGCCAGCGACATCGGTGGGACGGTCCGAAGCCACGGTGCCGAACACCACGTCGTCGCGGCCGGTGTACGATCTCACCAGCAGCCCCCAAGCCGCGTGCACGAGCGTTCCGAGCGTACAGCCGAACTGTGCGGTGCCGCGACGCAACTGACCCATCTCCTCATCGGAGCTGAGTCGCTCCTCCGCCTGCTGCTGGTGCGATCCGTCGTGCGGGGTCGGAAGGTCCAGTTCGGCCGGTCGCGCGCCGGCCAGGGCCTGCTGCCAGAACGCGCGGGCCGGTTGGCGATCTCGGGTCAGCTGATGTTCGATGTATCGCTTGAGAGGGGGACGTGCGTCTGGTGCGGCCCAGCCCGCGACGTCTTGCAGCACTTCACGGAGTACCGCGGACACACTGAAGCCGTCGAGGAGCAGCTGCGGATAGGTCCACACCAGCCGGCACTGATCCGCGTGGATGCGGACCACCACCACGTCCATCAAAGGCGGCCGGGTCAGATCGGGACGCCTGGCGCGGCGTTCCTGTGCAAGCTGGTCGAAGTTCTCAGCGGCCCGTGCCTCGGACCTGTCCCGCCAGTCCAAGTATTTGACCGGGAGGCGCAACCCTCTGCAGACGACGAGT
>CALBET010000772.1 GCA_937888665.1 uncultured Acidobacteriota bacterium | reverse complement strand
CTCGGATTCTGCATTCTGGCGCAATCGGCCAACCGTCGGTCACCCACCGGCCATCCCGTCGCTGTACTCACGCTTCGCTCCACCAAGCGAGACACGAATCTCCGCCCGGACTATCTGCTCCCGTTTCGCAGTTTGCTGACGCTTGCAGCGACGCGGGCGCCGGAACATGTCACGCGAAGGCATGTCGAGGCGTTGAATGACTTCGCCAATCACCTTGAGTCAGCGATGAGCAGTTCGGTGTGAGCGGACCGGCCAACCGAAAGAAAGTCTGTCTCCACTGGCTGCTGTTCCCACGGGCGTAGTTTGGAAACGATCGCCCGGGAGTACCTAATGCCTGCTGCCAGAACTGACAGAAGCCGCAATCTCGACGTTGTGTCAGTTCTGTCGGCGGCCCATCCCCACCTGGTAGCCGGGGCCTAACACCCGTATTTTCCAGTTCTGGGCCGATTTCCGGATCCGGAAACCGCCCTGACAGCCTGATCGCAGTGTTTTCCAGATATGCATTGTTTTCCGGAGCCGGAAAATGGCGATATACTGGAAAGCATGCGGCCGCAGCCATCCATCACCGAAGACGCCATCCCCGATCTCCTGAGGGATCTTGGCTCGCCTTGGGGCGACCAGCTCCAGCTCGAGATCATCCCCTTCGAGTCGAGCAATGGGGGGCCGAGTGCGGACTATCGAGTCCGCCTCCGATGGGACGAGGAGACATACGAATTCGTGGCCGAATGCAAGAGCCGAAGTACGCCGAAGGCCATCGACCAGGCCATCTTTCAGGCACAACGCTTCAGCGCGTCCACTGGCTTGCCGCCGATGATCATCGTTCCATACCTCGATGAGCGCCGGCTTGATCGGCTGGCTGACGAGGCGGTCTCCGGAATCGACCTGAGTGGGAACGGCATCGCCATCGTGCCCGGGAAGATCCTCTTGCGTCGATCGGGTCAGCCGAATCGATACCCCGAGTCGCAACCGATGAAGTACGCCTACCGCGGCGCCACCTCGGTCGTTCCGCGCGTGTTCCTCTGCCAGCCGGAATTCGAGAGTGTGAGCGCGATCAAAGATGCGATCGCGGCGCGCGGCGGATCCGTTGCGTTGTCCACTGTCTCGAAGGCGCTCGCGCGGATGACCGAGGATGTGCTCATCGAACGATCCGAGTCGCGCATTGCGATCGTGCAGCCCGATTTGCTTCTCGACAAGTTGCGGGACGACTTCCAAACGCCGTCCACCCGCACGACAGTACGCGTGAAGATCGCAGGTCCAATTGCGGCGTTCTTCAAGCGAGCGAATGCCTCGTGCAAACGCACTCAGTTGGTTCTCTCTGGAGCATCCTCGCAGGACCGCTACTCCGCAGGCATGCGCACCGATGATCGCATCGCATACTGCGAGCGCCTCAGCGAACTTCGACAGCGTGTCGGTGATCAATGGAACGAGACGGAGCGATTCGCCGACCTCACGGTTGTTGAGACGAGCGACCGCGCTCCTTTCTTCGATGCCCGAACGGACAAGAGCGGCCTCGTGTATTCCTCGCCCATCCAGGCGTATCTGGAACTCGCAGCTGGTGACAAGCGAGAGCAGGAGATGGCCGGCGAGATCCGCGCCGTCATCCTCCGCGAAGTCGATGCGGCACGGCGAACCTGATGCCAACCGATCCGCTGACCATCACGGTCCTTGATCTCGATGCCGCACTCGGCGGGAACGCCGACCTTCTGATCGGAGGAGGCTTCGGCCTCTATCTGAAACAGCTGCATCTTGACAGTCTGATGAGAGAACGCTGCTGCCGCGATCACGATGGCCGCGAGCGCGAACGACACAGGACATCGACTTGTTTCTTCGCGCGGAGATCATCATCGATGCTGAGCGAATGGCCAGCTATCGCCAGGCAATCGATCAACTCGGCTTCGTCGTCGAGCAGGACGCGAAGTGGCTCAAGTTCGCACGCCAAGTCAGCGGACTGACCGTCCTCATAGATCTCATGGTCGGTCCACTGGGCGAACTGGAAACGAAGGTCGAACGTCGCAATGTCAGGGTGAAACCAAAAGGAACGTCTGGGCTGCACGCACGTGCCGCCGACGATGCCCTTGAAGTGGAACATGATCCGCTGCGCTTTCCAGTCAGCGACGACGATCGCACGTGCGAGGTGCTTATCCCGCAAGCGTTCTCCTTCGCGCTCATGAAACTCGGCGCCCTGCGCGATCGAATTGACGACGCCAACAAGGATGAAGGGCGGCATCACGCACTTGATCTGTACCGGATCATGGCCATGCTGACCGAAGCCGAGGACACGGCTGCGAGTGAACTCGGAGCCCGCCACGCAGACAGTCCCGTGGTGGTGGAAGCGACTCGTGTCATCGATGACCTGATTGCCCCTGCGCATGGGCTCGGACGAATCAGATTGCGTGAACACCCGCTCTGTCCTGAAGACGCCGACCCCGATTGGCTCGCGAACGAGCTACGCCGGCTCATTCTGGCGTGAGCCGCCGAACTCTAGACTGATGCGCCCGGGGACGTCGGTGGGCCCAAGGGAAAACGTGACACTGCTCGTCGCCCTCGCTGTCGTTGCTGCGGCGTCGGCAGTATTCTGCTGAAGACGAAGAGTCTTGCAGAGATTTCGGTTTGGCGCGATCACGACCACTGGTCATCGAACACCTCGAAGATGTGTCACGCGACACACTGGCCGAGTACCAGGACATTGTCCGTGAGTACATCCGCGGCAAGCACGGGATCTATGCCCTCTACAAGAAGGACCGCCTGTATTACGTCGGCCTCGCATCGAGTCTCGGGAGAAGACTGAAGCAGCATCTTCGCGATCGCCATGGCGGATCGTGGGATCGCTTCAGCGTGTACCTCACGCGACGAGAAGATCACATCAAGAAGCTCGAGTCGATCGTGCTGCGGATCGTCAAGCCGACCGGGAACAAGCAACTCGGACGATTCCCCGGTTCATCGAATCTCGCACGCGAACTGCGTGACGATATTTGATCGCGACACCGCGAGGAACTCGATCGCCTTGTTGGTCGACGACGACCGCGTCGATCAGAGAAGACAACATCCAAGCGAACCACGAGCCGATCGCGGAGCGCCGAGCCAACGAGCCCACCTCCCATCAAGGCATACACAAACCGGCGCATGCTGCTGCGTGGCACCGTGAACGGGAAGCCGGTCAAGGCGCGAGTGCTCGGCAACGGATGGATTCGGTACAAGAACTACGACTACTACTCGCCGACCGCCGCCGTCACAGCAGCAGCCGGACGCCGCAAGAACGGATGGAACTTCTGGCACTTCCAGAAGTCGCCAGGTGAGTGGGTGCGGCTCGGCGAGGTCCGCTGACGCCCGACATCGCCACGTGTGCCCGCCACGCGATCCTCGTCCGCCGCTCGCACCGAGCCGCTGGGCGCGCCGTGTGGCCAACGTCGCGGCCGTGGGTATACCGCAACCGCATGACTGCCGACCAGGTGGAAGGAACTGCAGCCGCGATGTACCGGCGTCGCCGCCACCGATCCCGTCGCCATGTGCAAGCGCTTGTGCAAGGCGAATCCCGCCGCGCCGCAACTCACGCACGACACGCCATTTACGACCGACCGCCTTCCCCTTCCCAAGCTGAATGTCGACGGTTCGAACCCGTTCACCCGCTTTTCACTTCTGCCATCAGGCTTCCTTTTGTTCTGACGCCTCTCTGGATGCCAGCGTCGCCATTGCGAAGGCATCCCCCGGGAAGTCAGGCGGAAGTCCGTGGCCGGTGGGTGTCCTCGACTTACCCTCCATCGATGGCGAGCGCTGCGAGTGGACGGGTTTCGGTGACCTTGAGGGCGTGACCCTGGCGGAGGAAGGATCGCGCACGATTCTCGGCGTCCTCGAAGGCAACGACCGGATCCAGGAGTTCGATCTCTCGACGCCCGGTGCGCACGTGGCGCTTCTTGAGTGGGACATCAGCCCCTTCACCAATGTTGATGGCGGCGCGGGCGCCGAAGGCATCGCCTTCGTGCCGGACGCGGCGCTTCTTGCCTCCGGCTTTGTTGACCATGCCGGCGAGTCCCGTACAAGCGAGTTGGGAATGGGCGGGCTCGTCTTCATCGGGCACCAGGCGGGCGGTGGCATCTATGTCTTTGACCTTAGTCCTGACTCAGAAGAGTTGGACTACGTGGGCGCCTACGCAACGTCGCGCTCTGAGACGTGTGGCCTGGAGTTCGACCGTTCTACCGGCCTCCTCTACGCCTGGCACGACTCCCAACACGATGAGCTTGAAGTTCTTTCGCTCGCGTCGGAACGAAGGTCGCGTTTTGGTCGGAGCTTTCTGAGTGAAGCGATCTACGACGCGACGTTTGTCGGGACGATCGAAGGGATGGCGATAGCGCCGGGCTCGGAATGCCAAGAGGGCGTGCGCGAGATCTTGGTGACCGTCGACGATGGCGGCGCAAACAGCCTCTTTCGGTTTGAGATGTTTGAGGCCTTCTGCGCCTTGTGCCCAACAGATTTAAATGGGGATGGCGAAGTCAACGGCCAAGACCTCGGAGTGTTTCTGGTCGAGTGGGGCCAGTGCACGGACTGTGCAGCCGACCTCAACGGCGATGGATTCGTTAATGGGATAGACCTATAGGTCTCTTCCTTGTTGCCTAGGGTCCGTGTCCGTAGATCTCTTTCCTTTAAATTGGACCGAATCGCCCGCGTGCTGCGGGGTTTTTCATTTGACAGGCACTCTCGTGGTCGTGAGTGGTGGGTTGCAGTTGTTCCTTGGATTCTCGCTGTGCCATACCATCAGGGCATGCGATGTCTCACCCTATTGATGATCGTCCCTGCGATGGCGTTTGCCGCTGCGCAGCCACCGCCCATATCGCCTAGTGAAGCGAAGCGGAAGACCTTTGATATTCGTGCTGCTCAGGAGGCTGCATCAATTGCCGCTACAGAATGGCAGGCGAGCTATAACTGCGTCACCTGCCATACCAATGGTTTGTTCTTGGTTGCTGGAGCAACTTCCAGTGTGATGGAGAAGCCATACCAACAGACTCGCGCATTTGCCACGACGTACCTTGACCGGTATCTCAAAGAAAGTCGCGACACACAAGGGCAGCACGGCGCCATCGAGGGCATCGTTGCAACAAGCGCATTTCTCGCTATTGGTGAAGCACGCGGCCAAGGCGATGTTTCGCCCGAGGCGATGAGCGCACTTCGACACGCGCTTTCACTTATGAGTGACCAAGGACACTTTGCTTCGTGGTTGACGTGCGATTGGCCACCGTTCGAAGTCGATCACCACTTTGGGTCGAGTCTGCTGCTTGTGGCGTTGGGTGGTACGACGGAGATGTTTCGTAAAGAGTCAGTCGTTGTTGATGGCATGACACGATTGCGTACGTGGCTGAAGAATCACCCACCAATCAATGCACATCAGGCTGGCATGTGTCTTTGGGCGGATGCGACTGGCGGCATTGCATTGACCAGTGCCCAACGCAAGGAATACATCACACGTTACCGTACGTTGCAACGCGAGGATGGCGGTTGGTCGGTCTTTGGAATTGGAGAGTGGGCTCGCCCGGATGGGACACCGCAGGTAGATCAAAGTGAGGCGTACGCAACGGCATTCATGGTTTTCGTTTTGCGGCAGGCGGGCGTGCCTTCACAGGATGAAGTCATTCAACAAGGGCTTGCGTGGCTGCGCGCCAATCAGCGTGAATCCGGTCGTTGGTTCAATCGATCCCCACACCGTGATCGTCGCCATTTTCTCTCCAACGCGGCGACGAATTTCTCACTGCTCGCCTTTGAGGTGTGCGAAGAAGAGACGGCTTCGGACCCATTCCATAAAAAGGGTCTTGAATCAGAACAATAAAGCAACGCTTTGGGCACGGGGTTTGTCCAGACATATTCGATTCGAGCCCGCTTGTAGAGGTTCATAAGGTGGAAGGCAGGGTATTTACTAGGATTTTTATCTTTTTGAGATACCTTAGGAACAGTCCCCCGATGTCTTGAAAAGTCGAACTACGAACTAACGGAGAAAATGAGATGAAGACCATTCTTGCAACTACGTTCCTTATCTGTACTGCCGCCTATGCCCAAGATCCACCTGCAGTCAGCAGTGGCACGTTGGTCGCCAACTTCAACAGCGACCCCTCGACCATGGATTTTGTGAAAGGTACAAACGACCTTACAGCATGGCGTGCAGCCAATAATGCCAGCATCGTTCTGGACGGCGTTGGAACCCAAACTGAGAACATCGCCTTCGATCAAGACGCACTCGATGGCCACGGTGCCTTGGTGGTCAACGACATGTCGGGCCAGAACCGCTACCTTATGGGTTCAATTGGAAACGGACTGTCCAACGCCACGATCTTCTGGGTGGGATACTTCAATCCCGGCCAAAACGGCTCCATTGGTGATGGCTCCGGGCAATACATCTATGACTTGGGTGCCGATGGGGCCAACGGCACCCAAATGGATGCTCAGATCGATGACGGTATCTTCGAGATCTATGGCGGTTCGAGCACCCAGGCTGGCGCCAACATTTCCGACTTGAACGGTGTGTACTCCACCTGGATGACCAAGTTCTACGCCGCGCCCACTACTGTTGGTCACGAGGCGTATGTAAACGGTACGAACTTAGATGTGGGGACCACCAGTGACGGGTATCAGACGGATGAGAACCTCGTTCTCTTCGCGTACCAGAACTCTTCGGGAACTGGATCGAGTGGCTACAACTTCGTGGGCAACATTCACCAGTTGCTGATCTATGACGGAGTGCTCGACGAAGCCGATACCGCGGCCGTCACAGCCTATTTGGATTGCAAGTTGGATCCAAACTGCAACCCACCATGCGGCGCGGACTTCAACGACGATGGCATGATTGATGCATCAGACCTCGGGATGCTGCTTGCGGCATGGGGTCTTAGCGGCGCAACAGATTTAACTAACGATGGCACGACTGATGCGGCGGACCTCGGTCTGTTGTTGGCTGGTTGGGGCGCCTGCTCCTAGACCATTCTTATTCTTGAAGTAACCGGGGGGTGTGCTGCCGTTGTTCCTTGGAAACTCACTGCCTTCTTCGAAGGTAGGCTGGGAGCAATGTCTTATTCCCCTGCCTCTGGAGAACTGAATTGAAGACCATCTTTGCTGCCGTGTTGCTTACAAGTACTGTCGCCTATGCGGGTGACTTGCCGGAAGTCAGTAGCGCAACGTTGATCGCAAACTTTACTACTGATGATCCGACGACCATGGAACTCGGTGCGAGCAACGAAGTCCTTGTGTGGCGTGCAGCCAACAATGCAGCCTTGGTTCTGACTGCTGAGGGTTCGCCTGCATCGAACATCACCTTCGATGCAACTGAACTCGGCAGACACGGCAGTTTGGTGGTCAACGACTTCTCCGGCGACAACCGCTCCCTTCGAGGTTCACTTGGAGGGTTATCTCTTACCAACGCCACCATCTTCTGGGTTGGGTACTTTGAACCCGGCCGCGATGGCTCCTTGGGCGACGGCTCCGGACAATACATCTATACGTTCGGTAAAGCCGTTTCGGCTGGTTCCCAATTCGATGCCCAGATCGATGACGGTCGCTTCGAGATCTTCGGTGGTTCGGGTACACAAACTGGCCGCGACATTACCTACTTGAATGGTCATTACTCGACTTGGATGACCCGGTTCCACGCCGCGCCCACCAGCGTCGGCCACGAAGCGGAAGCCAATGGCTTTGACATGCTTGTGCCGGCAGACGGCAGTGGGTACTCGGCAGGGGGAAACAGTTCGGGCGATGATGACTTGTTGCTCTTTGCCTGGCAGAACTCTTCGGGCGATTCAGGTGGCTACAACTTCGTGGGGAACCTCCACCAGGTACTTATCTACGACGGCCTGCTCGACACCAACGACACCGCATCCATCAACAACTACCTGAGTTCGAAGTTGCAGGAAGAACCTCCTGGTCCTGGTGAAGAGGAGGAAGTTATTACCAGAGTGGTTTCGATCACTGGCATCAATGGCATTGCCAACGATGCTCCAGATATCTTTTTCCCCCACGGTGATCCGCAAGTCCTGGGCGAAGCGACGTTCTACATCGATCCCAACAACAGCACCATGGACTGGGTCATTGAACTTGAAGACGATCGCTACAACGTCACACAAGCGCACATGTACAGCCCTCACTACAAGCCCAACGGAGATTCGATCTTCTGTTGGGGTG